>JAUSIA010000004.1 GCA_030648225.1 Ignavibacteria bacterium
TGAGAATTAAATATTAATATCAAATAATTTTTCTTCTGATTAATCATAAGGTATTTAAAAGTGATTAGTAAAAACATAGTTGTTTTAGGAGGCGGTATAGGTGGTATTGTTGCTGCAAATCAATTAAGAAATGAACTCCCCTCTTCTATAAACATAACTTTAATAGAGCGATATGAAATACATAAATTTGCTGCATCCTATTTATGGCTTATGGTTAATCTTAGAAAAGCAGAAAAAATCACTGCCCCATTAAGTAGATTAGTTCATAAAGATGTTAAAATAATTTATGAAGAAATAAAACAGATAGATATCGCCGGGAAAAGAATTCAAACAGAGAATAATGAAATCAGTTATGATTATCTAATAGTCGCACTTGGAACAGAATTAGAAAAAAAATATTTAAACGACAATCAGTATGGTATTCATAATTTTTATACTTATGAGGGTGCTCAAAGATTAAGAGATGAGTTAGCCAAAATTCAATCGGGAGAAATTATTATTGCAATTGAATCATTACCCTACAAATGTCCCGGTGCACCTTATGAAGCAGCAATGTTAATTTCAGATTATATAACAAAGCGTGGACTTAAAAATAAAATTAACATAAACTTATATACTCCTGAACCACATCCCCTTCCTGTTGCCGGACCTGAGTTGGGTAAATCTGTATCCGATCTTTTGGAAAATAAAGGAATAAAATTTTATCCCGCTCATCAATTAAAAGAAATAAAGCCGGAAGAAAAAACAATTACTTTCAATTCTGATTTGACTAAAACATATAATTTATTGATTGTTATTCCCAAACATACTCCGCCTGCTGTAATAAGAAATTCCGGACTTACAGATGAAAGCGGCTGGATACCGGTTGACCGGAATTCTTTAGAAACCCAATTTGAAAATGTATACGCAATTGGAGATGTTAATTCAATTTCAATTCCCGGCAGATGGCAACCTGATAAACCAATGAAATTGCCTAAAGCCGGAGTGTTTGCTCATTCCCAGGCGTTAACTGTTTCCGAAATTATAAATTCTAAAATTTTTGGGAAAGAAATAAAAAGCAGTTTTTGTGGAGATGGATTTTGTATGCTTGAAGCCGGAGAGGATTTAGCCGGTTTTGCATACGGAGATTTTTTTGCAGCACCACACCCTGATGTTAAAATAAAAAAGCTGGGTAAAGCCTGGCATCTCGGCAAGGTTCTTTTTGAAAGATGGTGGCTGGCTCCTTCCGGCTTCAGGAAATCATTTTACAAAATACTAATTCAACTTGGGGCAAAAAGTCTTAACATTCCTATTAAACTTTAACCAAATTATGTATGAAGATAAGAGAAAGCGGCATGCCATCGGACGAAATGTGGGAAAAGTTTTTTGATATTCAATTAATTTTTTCAAGACTCAAACTGAACGATAGTATAAATGATGTTGCTGAGTTCGGTTCCGGATATGGAACTTTTACAATCCCTGCTTCAAAAATTATTAAAGGAAATCTTTATGCTTTTGATATTGATGATATGATGGTTGATGTTTTGTATAAGAAAATTTCAGATAAAATAAAAAATATAAAAGTAATCCATGCAGATTTTATAAAAGACGGAACTGGATTAAAGAATGGATCAGTTGATTATACAATGTTATTTAATATACTTCATGCAGAGGAACCGCTTTTATTATTAAATGAAGCTTACAGGATTTTAAAACCTGGTGGAAAAACCGGAGTAATACACTGGATTTATTCAGATGATACTCCAAGAGGACCTTCGCTTGATATCAGACCTACAGAAGAACAATGTATTAACTGGATAAAAGAAGCGGGATTTGAAATAAAAGATAGTCCAGTCTCTCTACCACCATTTCATTATGGAATAATTGGATATAAAAATAAATAGAAGGGGGAAAAATGAAAATTCTTTTTATTATAAATGACGCACCTTACGGAACTGAAAAAGCATATAACGCTTTAAGAATGGCAATGACTCTGCAAAAAGAACAGTCAGAAGTTGAGGTGAACATTTTTTTAATGGCGGATGCTGTAACTTGTGCTCTGCCAAATCAAAATACTCCAAATGGTTATTACAATATTGAAAGAATGATGAAAGCTGTAGTAAACAAAGGCGGCAAAGTTAAAGCCTGCGGTTCCTGTGCAGAAGCAAGAGGAATAAAAAATTTGCAGCTTATAGAAGGAGTTGAAATAAGCAACATGCCTGAGCTTGTTAAATGGACAGTGGAAGCAGATAAGGTTTTAACTTTTTGAAAAGTTGAATCAAATACAATTTTAATAAAAAAAAGATTCCCTCCTTCATTTTTACTGCTGCAGCAATTATTTATATTTGTATCAATGAAATTATTAAAAATTATTTTAATAGCTATAGTTTTTACCGGTTCTGTTTTCCCTTGTATTGAAACGGAAAATATTTCATTAAATGAAAAATCTATTATTAATATTCCAGCCGGGCTTCAGGAGGAAACAGAAGATAACTGCATATCATGTTGTTTTTGTACTTGCTGTTCTGTTTCATTTTCTTTTGAAAGCATAATTCCATTTCAGAGTTTTATAATCTCTGACAATATCATTCTTTGCATTCAGCATAATTATCTCTTCAGTCATTACCAACCAATCTGGCAGCCTCCTAAAATCTCATAGAATCATATTCTTTTCTTAAAAACTATTTTTTCAAAATATCATTGGAATTCCTATGAACAAACTGTTTTGCTTGTTTGCATCCATCTATTTATCATTAAATGGATACGCACAAGAGAATAACGATAAATTAAATTTATCACTAAATGAAGCAATTAAAATTGTACAAGAAAATAATCCTGAAATAATTTCCGCTTTAAAAGAAATTGATGCTACCGAAGGAAGAATTCTTCAGGCAGGAAGAGTGCAGAACGCTGAGCTTTCACTCGAAGCTAATGAAATTCCATCAAGCTTTTCCTTTGATGAGACAGGCGAACTTGATATTAGCTTTTCTCAGCCGCTTGAATTTTTTGGAAAAAGAAGTACAAGAATTCAATCTGCAGGACTTCAAAAGAGAATTGCCGAATTAAATTATGAGCGTATAAAGAAGTTAATAACTTCACAAGTTAAAAAAGTTTATTACGCCGGGCTTCTTTCAAACCAGATTGTTCAAAGCATCGAATCAAATATAACTCTGCTGAATGATTTTCTTGCACAGGTAACTGATCGCTATCAAGCCGGGACGAGCAGTTATCTGGATATCATCCGTGCAAAGGTTGAAATATCAAGATTGAAGAATGAGCTTTTTGATGCGATGAAAAATTATCAGCAGGTTAGCGGGCAATTAAAGATTCTTTTGGGAAGAGAGAACGGAATAGAGTATGAATTGACTGATTCTCTTTTCTCTCAGTTTTCAGAGGTAAACAAAGATACTGTTGTTAATTTCTATTCTTCGCAAAGCAATTTTCTACGTATAACTGAAATTCAGGTTGAGCAGAGTAAATCACTTTTATCTTTAGCTGAAAAAAATGCTTTGCCTGATTTTAATTTTGGATTAGCATTTCAGAACCGTCAATTTTTTCCATCAGAGGACTTCGAACAATTCTTTGGCTTGAATATGGGCGTTTCACTTCCGATGTTTTATTCGAGCGGTGTGCGGGGAGATGTTCAGGAAGCGGAAGCAAATCTTTCTATTTCAGATATCCGTTTTCAATATGCCAAGCTAAGGGTTACGCAAAACATCAGAACTGCGTCTAACAATCTTTCTTTTGCAGAAGAACAATTGAGATTGTTTGATACTTCCCTTTTGAATGATATTGAAGATGAATTGCGCGCAGGTATTACAGCATATCAAAATGGTCAGATTGATTTGCTAAATCTGTTTGATATTTACAGAACATATAGAGCAACTAAAATTGAATACTCCCGCACAGTTTATAATACGCTTATTGCTTTAACAGAGCTTGAAGTTTCATCTGAGTTGATTGAATGATTATTAATAAAATAAAACAAGTTTTTAATGGAGTTTATATGAATAAAAAAATAAATCTATTGTTCTTCACAATGTTTTCAATATTTCTTATTAGCTGTGGTGATAATAGTAATGAGCACGAAGATTATCCGGAACGAACACAATCTGACGAAAAGAGCGAACTTGTTCTCACTTCATATCAGCTTTCACATATTGATTTTAAAACCGAGACTGTTGAAACAAAAGAAGTTGATGTCCCGCTTATGCTTTCCGGCAGAATTGCTTTGAATGAAACATTGACTGCACTCATCACTTCACGTGTAAAAGGAAGAATTGAGAAAGTTCATACTGTTATTTCAGACCGTGTAAGCAAGGATCAGATGCTGCTTGAACTTTACAGCCAGGATTTTCTTGCGATGCAGTCGGAGTTTATTCAAGCCGAAGAAAGATTAAAACGAATTAAAGAAAACGACCCTGAACACGCAACTGCAAAATCAATTTATGAATCTGCAAAGAAGAAGCTTGAGGTCATCGGATTAAGTGAAGACGAAATTCAGCAGCTTGCAGATAATCATACGCCCTTAACTTTACTTCCAGTGCGTGCACCTTTTAGCGGAACACTGCTTAACGGTGAAGCTCGGCTTGGAGAATTTGTTGAAGTTGGTCAGGATTTTTTTCTCCTTGCAAATCTTCAAAATCTTTGGGTGCTTGCAGATGTTTTTGAGAAAGACCTTCCTTTAATTCGTGAAGGAATAATTGGAGAAGTGATTCCCACTGCTTATCCAAATGATATTTATAAAGCACAGCTAACAAGAATTTATGAT
>JAUSIA010000014.1 GCA_030648225.1 Ignavibacteria bacterium
TCATTTTGATATTTATTTTAATAAAGAAGGATCAACACTTGCCGAATTTACCGCTCATGCTTCAGAGGAAGCTCTTAATTCAATCCAGGAAAGTTTTAAATACAAAATAAATAATCGTTTAACAATTATTGTTTACAATTCACAGAATGATTTCCAGGAAACAAATGTTACTGATCAATATCTTACCGAAGGCATCCAGGGATTCACAGAACTTTTCAAGAACAGGGTTGTAATTCAGTTTACAGGTTCTTATAAATTATTCCGTCACCTGGTTCATCATGAATTAGTTCATGCAGTTATAAATGATATGTTCTATGGCGGTTCAATTCAGAATATAATTTCTAATAATATAACTATAAGTCTTCCATTATGGTTTAATGAAGGAATGGCAGAATACCAGGCTTTGGGCTGGGATGTTGATACAGATATGTTCATCAGGGATGCAGCAATAAGCGAATACCTGCCCGATATTGAGCAGTTGGGTGGTTACTTTGCATACAGAGGCGGACAGGCTGTTTTTAATTATGTGGCAGATAAATATGGAAAAGAAAAAATTGGTGAGCTGATCAATAAAGTAAAAAGCACAGGAAGTGTTGAAGAAGGTTTTAAATCATCAATCGGCATATCCATTGAAGAGCTTAGTGAAAGATGGAAAAAAGAAATAAAGAAAACCTATTGGCCAGACATAGCTATAAGAAAAGACCCTGATGAATTTAGTAAGAGATTAACAGATCATCGTGAAGATGGAGGCTTTTATAATACAAGCCCTGCAATCTCACCCCAGGGGGATAAAATTGCTTTCATCTCTAACAGGGATTATTATTTTGATGTTTACCTTATGGATGCAATTGACGGGAAAATTATTAAAAAGCTTATTGAAGGAAACAGGACACCTGATTTTGAAGAATTAAATATTTTAACACCGGGCTTAAGCTGGTCTCCAAACGGTGATAAAATTGTTCTTTCGGCAAAAAGCAGCGGATATGATGTAGTTTATATAATTGATGTTGAAGAGGAAGACAAAGAAATTCTGCCGATAAAAATGTCTGGAATAAAAAGCGTTACCTGGTCTCCTGACGGCGATAAAATTGTCTTCATTGGTCAGACAACTGAAGAATCTGATCTGTTCATTTATAATCTTGAAACAAAAGAAATTTTGAACTTAACAAATGATATCTTTTCAGACGATGATCCTGCATGGACACCCGATGGAAAAACAATTTATTTTGCTTCCGACAGGAAAGATTTTCTTACCCAAACTCTTCCCGCTACATTTAAAATCTACAGGTATGATTACAGCCAGAAAGATATTTATAAAATTGATCTTGAAACTCTTGCTATAGCAAGAATTACTGATTTGCCTGTTAGCGATGAAACTTCACCTGCTTTAAATCCCGAGGGAAATGAAATTCTTTTTATTTCAGATATAAATGGAATAAACAACATTTATAAGAAGAAAATTTCATCGGATGATCTAACAGAGATGGTTCCGGTAACAAACTCACTTAATGGTCTCTACCAGTTATCTCTTTCTAAAGATGGAAAGAAGCTTGCATTCTCATCTTTATACCAGGCCGCATTCAATCTCTTTTTACTGAATAATCCTTTTGAAATTGATCTTGAAATGGATTCGCTTGAACCGACAATATTTATCAGTAAGCTTAATGATTCCGGTACGGAAGAAAATGAAGAAAAAAATATTGAAATGTTTGGAACTGATACAAATACAATTGGTACGGAAAAGTTCCAGATTTATACAGGCACCTATATTGATTCAACCAAAATTTATGGAGATTCAGTTCAGATTGATTTTGACAATTATGTATTTGGAAATTTTGATGCACCCGAAGATTCAGCAAAAGAAGAGCTGCCTCAATTCAATTTGTCTGATAATCTGGATAAGCAGGGAGATTATAAAGTTAACAGGTATAAAATTACTTTTTCACCCGATCTTATTTATGCTAATGCCGGGTATAGTTCGCTTTATGGTCTGCTCGGAACAACAGTCATATCATTCAGCGATGTTCTTGGCAATCACAGGATTATTGGTTTAACAAGTCTCCAGATTGATTTAAAGAATAGTGATTATGGTTTAGCATATTATTATCTGCCCGAAAGAATTAATTATGGATTTGAGGCATTTCACACGGCACGTTTTGTATTTCTTTCAAGAGGATTATTTTCTAATCTCTATCGTTTCAGGAATTATGGAGCGGTTGGTTCAATAAGTTATCCGCTAAATAGGTTTTACAGGCTTGAAGCCGGGTTAAGCTGGCTTAATGTTTCAAGTGAAAACCTGGATAATCCTGCAGAAGAAACTGAAAGAGTATCCTACATTATTCCAAGTGCAAGCTTTGTTCACGATAATGTTCTTTGGGGTTATACAGCCCCTGTTGAAGGAACACGCTACAGGTTTGATATGTTTGGAAATCCCGGATTAAATGATGACAGATTAAGCTTCTATTCTGTTCTTGGAGATTACAGAACATATTTCCGTTTCGGAGAAGATTATTCGTTTGCTTTCAGGTTATCCGGAGGATATTCGGGTGGTGGTAACCCCCAGAGATTCTTTATTGGCGGAATTGATAATTGGATAAACAGAAGTTTTGCTACAACAGATATCCCTCTCGAATCTGCTTCCGACTTTGCTTTTCTAACACCGGCATTACCTTTAAGAGGTTTTAATTATGCAGAAAGGATCGGAACTAAATACGGGCTTATGAACCTGGAATTCCGTTTCCCGTTGATCAAATATTTATTAACGGGCGCTCTCCCTATTTTATTTAGTAATATACTTGGAGTTGCTTTTATTGATGTCGGTTCAGCATGGGATAATACCAAGCAGCTAAGATTCTTTGAAAGAAATGAGAATGGTAATGTTGTAACTAAAGATCTTTTAATGGGCACAGGACTCGGTGCCAGAATATTCTTCCTATACTTCCTGCTTAGGTTTGATGTTGCCTGGGCTTATAATGTAGATGGATTTTCACAGCCTAAGTACTATATCTCTCTTGGTGCTGATTTTTAAAATAAGTTAGGTTCACTAGTGCGTCTCACTTTTTCATATCTTCTTATAATTCTTTGTAAAGAATTTACTTGATTCTAATTTTTTTATTTCACAATTTCTTCTCACCTAATATCATAGGTTTTAAAATGGAGTCATTATTTTACACTACCTCTATTTGGGGGTAAAAGATTATCTATTAAGGTTGTTAAAAGTTATAAAAGTTGTCAGAGAAAAACCATGTTTACAAAAAATTACCTGGGAGTTTTGCCTTTAGGAATTGCTTTAATCATTTCATGCAACAACAATCCTTTCAAACCTCCTGATGACCCTCCCGGAAGAAGAGATTATACGTGGACGGTAGATACACTGAATATTCCATTTACAAATTTAACGAGAATCTGGGGAAGTTCACCTATGGATGTTTGGGCAATCGGACCTGGTGGAGATGCTAATAAAACAATTTATCATTTTGATGGAGAAAAATGGGGCACTGAT
>JAUSIA010000025.1 GCA_030648225.1 Ignavibacteria bacterium
CCGCAGGTTTGGCAGCAGTTAGCAACTCCGCAAGGTAGCGGGGTAACAGATATGGTTGTCTGGGATTTAGCAGGAAGTAATATTTGGGACGGGATTTGGGTAACTACAGGATCGGTTGATTGGCCAACAGGGCAATGGGGAGGAGTCCGGCATTCCTCTAACAATGGATAAAGCTGGATTAATACTGCCAATGGTTACATAGCCAGAACTATTACCTTAGGTCAGGATGGGAAACTTTATGCAAACATCTGGTATGATCCCGCATTTCAGCCAGCGGACGGCTTATACAGGTTTACCCCCCAGAATGGTGTATTTGGAATTTTGTATCAGGCATCAGCTGGAGATAATATTTTTTCAATTGCTGTGAAGAATACGCCGCATACAATTTTTGCAGGAACAAGGAACGGAGTAATACGCTCAACAGATAATGGAACAACTTTTGGTTATTCAAACAGCGGAATACCGGACAGTGCCTGGGTATATGACATTGCGATTGATTCCAGCGGAACATTAGCTATAGCTTCTTCAAAGGGAGTTTTTATTTCAACTGATAACGGAGATAATTGGCTAACTACAACTGGTATTCCTCCCGAAGATACAGTTGCTACTTTATTATTTGTTAATGATACCACATCAACAGGATTACTCAACAAAACTAATTCAATTAGACAAAATAGTAGCAGGTTATACGCTGGAACTAAAAGTGGAAATTTCCTTGTCAGCGAACTTTTGGAAGGGTATCTTTTTTTTCATTTATTAATAGCTCTTATTCCTGGGAATGAACAAATTGCTTCACTAGTTGCAGCGTCATTAGGTGGACTTAAACTATATGCAGGTACTCGTTCACAAATCAGCGAAAGTGCTTCCAAGATTAATGATGTAGGAGGTGTATATGAATCGACTGATAATGGAAAGAACTGGCAGCAAATAAATGATGGACTGCCTTCAGAACCACCTGTTTCTGCTTTAGCAATAAGAGTATCTGATGAAACTTTTGCTGAATTATATGCTGGTTTATTTAAGGATACAACTTTCGGTGCAGAAATTTATAAGCTCGCAATTACAACTGATGCTAAAGAAGTGAGTGATCAAATTCCATCGGATTATAAACTTGAGCAGAATTACCCTAATCCATTTAATTCAACTACAACAATTAAGTTTGCTTTGCCGAAAGAATCTTTCACAAAGTTAGAGATATTCAATTCTCTTGGAGAGAAAGTATCAACACTTGTTTCAGAAACTTTTCAAGCCGGAATTTATGAGTATGAATGGAATGCTGAAGGGCTGCCAAGTGGAATATTTTTTTATCGTCTCACAGCAGAAAATTATATCCAGGTAAAAAAGCTTTTGTTTATGAAATAAAAAAATGCAGCCTTCAGAATTAGAGTATTAATTTCCACACTTTAACCCTGAAGGGTTACTGCTTCGTGCCTATGAAGTGAAATGGCAGCCAAATTATCTCATAAGCTCCTATCCATTATTTTAATTATTATGATTCAGTAATACTTACATCAAATTCCCGTCTTTACCTGTAACCCTCCTTATAGTTTAGAAAAATACTTGAAGAAATAAACATAAAAGTAAAATTGACGGCGCAGTATTTGATTAATTCTATAGGGCTTTGTTGTTACTTGAGGAGGTATGTTATGTATTGAATATAATTACGGAAGGAACGGATTAGATGAAAAAGCTTAGTATTATTATACTTTTTGTACTTTTTACAGTCCAAATCATTATTGCTAAAAATATCCCGCCAATTTTTAATTTCCCATTTAATCCAAATACACAGGGTGGCGTTTTAGAATTCAGTTCAAAAATTTTGGAAAGATATGAATTGAGTTCACAGAATTCTGATTCCCTGGTTTTAAGAAACTATTCTGGTATTCCTTTAAAAGCATTACAATTTAAAGTAATTATTGGTAAAGATGGCGGAAAATTGAAACTTAAATCCGTAAGCAGAGGAGCCAGTATACCCGCTTCATCATTCTTATTAGACTACGAAATTCATAAAGGCGAATTACAATCAGATGGTTCCTCAGCAGATGTTGTTAGTGTAGTTTTACTTGGATGGGGTGAAAATGTTTTACTGCCGGGGGAAATACATCATATTATTTCAATAAATTATGATGTGGTTAATATAGAAAGCGATAACATTTCAACCAGCCTTAGTTTGTATGATGTGGTGGGAGCAACAGGGGTACCTATTCAGGATGCAAATATTGCTGCCGGCGAAGATCAGATTATTTTACTGAGAAAATCATCTGTGATGGAAAAAGAAAAAATATCATTACTGCAAAACTATCCTAACCCTTTCAATCCATCCACTACAATTCAATTTACTTTACCAGGAGAATCCTTTACAAAGTTAGAAATTTTTAATACTACTGGAGAAAAAGTTTCAACTCTTGTATCAGAAACACTTTCAGCAGGAACTTATGAATATGAATGGAATGCGGAAGTATTACCCAGCGGAATTTATCTATACAGGCTGCAGACTCAGCAAAATTCCGAAATCAGGAAGATGATTTTAATTAAATAATAACATACCTTAATACAAAAATGATCCGGAATCAGTTTTGGGAAACTTTTGCTATTGTTGAATTATTTAAATTAAAAACATTGTCAATTAATAAATAAGTTTTTATTTTATAAACGGGTCAATAATAATTAACTATCACGTTCAATTCTTAAAGGAGAATTTATGAAGTATTTAAATCCGGATTTTAATGTACAAAATAATTTTCTTCCTTATCATTGTGGTTACAATTGCAGGTTGTTCGGAGAATGGCTGCTACTGTTAATACCTTGCAGACATTTATTTTGAATTACCTGGCAATAAAATTTTCACCAATTGCATAAGTAATAAGCATTGTAAGTGAAATAATGCTTACTGCAGTTACAAAAATATTAGCAGCTTTTGGGGTAAAAGATATATCGCTGTGAATTGTGCTATTCTCTTTCCATACCTTTAATGATAACATTACAAACAAATTAAGAGTGACCGATAAAGTTAGTCCAAACAGAAAAACAGCCGGCGAAATTAAATTGAACCACCACAAAATTTCCTTTGAGGTATAAAAAATTTCAAGCGGATCAAAAAAGAAGGAGACTCCCAATCCATATTTCAATAAAGAAGCTCCAATAAAGTAAACAGCAGGGAAAATTAGTATAAG
>JAUSIA010000030.1 GCA_030648225.1 Ignavibacteria bacterium
GTTATAATTATCAACGTCGTCATGGTTCTTTAAATTATTTAACTCCTTTAGACCGCCTCTGTAGTGTTACCGAATTATTGAAGTAGTACACGGTAGGCAGGGATGAAATATTAATCTGAAGTAAAAAGAACAAAACAAGAATAGATTTCCGATAATGAATTTTTCAGAAATCTTTATAAGAGAAAGAAGTGTTAAAGCTTAATTAACCTTTTCATCTTTCTTAACCGGGGGAGCAAAACCAAAATGCTGGTTCGGAAAATCTGTTTTTATTTCTCCGAACCTGCTTTCAAATTTATCTATATTATCCTTTAATGCCTTAAGAAGCATTTTTGCATGCTGTGGTGTTGTAATTATTCTCGCATGTACTTTGGCTTTTGGAAGTCCAGGAACAATCCGTGTAAAATCAATTACAAACTCTGCAGGTGAATGAGTTATTATAGCCATGTTGGAATAAATTCCTTCAGCTTCTTTTTCACCGAGCTCAATGTTTATCTGCTGTCCCTGGGGTTGATTAATTTGTGCCATAATTATTAATTGCCTTCTCTTAACTTATTTACTTTTTCATAAGCATCTTCTGCTTCTTTCATCATATTAAGTCTTGCATAAACTTTATAGAGTGCATCCCAGCCGGGAAGATTATCAGGCTCCAGTTCAACAACTTTTTCAAGATAAGGTAAAGCCTGTGTATATTTTTCTTTATAAGCACTCTCCATTTGCCCGGTTTTTTCAGCCTGTTCATTAATATAATTTCCCCATTCTACATAAGTAACACCCAGATTATAAAGTGCATCAGCATAATCGGGTTTTAATTCGACAGCCTTTTTAAATCTTTGTTCAGCTTCTTCAAATTCATTTACTTCTAATAAAATTACTCCATAATTATATTGATGCTTGGCACTGTCAGGATTGGATTCGGCAACTTGTTTGAATACATCCATCATAGCCTCATCTACTCTGCCGGCTCCAATGTAAGCATTCTGAAGAGCTCCTAAAAGATCAGGGTTACCTGGATATAGTTTTCTTCCTTCTTCAAGAACCTGGATTGCTTTATTAAAACTTTCTTTTGAAGCTAAGCTATCAGTTTCTTTTAGGTTTGCACCTTTATCATAGAGAATTCGCCCTAAGTAAATATATGCTTCCGGTGATTTCCCCCTTTCAAGAAATTTTTTAAGAGTTTGTTCTGCCTTATCGTAATCTCCAGTTTGAATGTGAACAAATGCGAGGTTTAAATAAGAGTCTGTAGAATCCGGTGCAATTGCAATAGCATTCTGAAAATCGTTTGCTGCTCTATCGAAATGAATTTTGATGCTGTCTTCATTAGTTGTATTCTGTGCCAGGTTGAAAGATTTTACAGCTTGATTAAATTCTTTAGCCCAGTGGGATTGAGTCAGTTGAGTTATATTTTCCTGGTAAGTTTTGCTGATAGCCAGAGATTTATTAAACGCATCAGTCATTTTTTCATACTCTTCTCTTTCGCCATAAATTACACCCAGCAGGTAATAACCTTCATCACTTTGGGGATTTTTCTGGACTTCTTTCTGTAAAAGATCTAAAGCTTTATCATAATTCTTTTGCTGGATATAAAGCTTGGCGCTGGTTAATTCAGTAGAGCCACATTGATAACCCATAAATGTGAATCCAAGAAAAACCATTAAAACAACTATTATTTTTGAATATCTCATTATCACTCCGATAAAATATAACTTAATGTAAAATTAAAATTAGTATATCTGTTTCCGATAGTCAAGAAACAAAGATGTCATTGATAATAAGAATGATCTTTTGATCCTCTTTAAATTGATTTTACCTCATTAAAAGGATATTTTTCAATATTAAAAAGAGGATAATCTTGACTATAGAACAAATAATAAAAGCCGTTCCGAAAGTTCTTCTTCATGATCACCTTGATGGAGGATTAAGACCTCAGACAGTTATAGATCTTGCAAAAGAAATTGGCTACAAAAAGCTTCCGACCGGTGATTCTGCTGAACTTGGTGAATGGTTTTTCCGTGGAGCAAATAAAGGAAATCTTGTTGAATATTTACAGGGATTTGAACATACAATTGCTGTTATGCAGACAAAGGAAGCTCTTGCGAGAGTTGCTTATGAAATGATGGAAGATATGAAGAATGATGGAGTCAGTTATGTAGAAACAAGGTTTGCACCTGTTTTTCATACCGGGAAAGGTCTTTACCTGGAAGATGTAGTTAATGCAGTATTGGAAGGACTTGAAAAAGGAAAAAGAGATTTTGATGTTGGATATGGTTTGATATTATGCGGGATGCGAAATATGAAGAACACTCTTGAAGTTGCTGAGCTTGCAATAAACTTCCGTAACCAGGGTGTTGTAGGATTTGATCTTGCAGGAGAAGAAGGTGGTTATCCTCCCAAAAAGCATATTGATGCTTTTCAGTTCATACAAAGAGCAAACTTTAATATTACAATTCATGCAGGTGAGGCTTTTGGTAAAGAATCTATATGGCAGGCAATTCAGTGGTGCGGTGCTCATCGTATCGGGCACGCAACAAGATTAAAGGAAGACATATCCTTTGATAAACAAGGAAATGTAGTTAGTTATGGTGAATTAGCCCAGTATGTCCTTGATAAAAGAATCCCTCTTGAGATTTGTTTGCTGAGTAATGTTCATACGGGAGCCATTGATAAAATAGAGAATCATCCTTTCGGAATTCTTTTTAAAGAGAAATTCAGAGTAA
>JAUSIA010000060.1 GCA_030648225.1 Ignavibacteria bacterium
AGGGAAGTTTAAGTGGGCCGATTCCTTTTACAAATAATACAATATCATTCTTTGTTAATGGAAGATATTATTACGATGATGGCTATCTTTTTGGCGAAAGAAGATACAAGCCTAACGGAACACCTGGGGATAGCAGCATAGTATCAATGAACTGGCATAAAAACTTGTATGGACAGGGTAATATTAGTTTTTCTCCAATGCAGGAATTAAAACTGAATCTGGAAGGTTTATATTCTAAAGAAGATTACCAAGATTATAATCATGAATACAGATGGAACCCGGATGGCAATGTAAATAAATTTGCTGAAAGTTATAATGCAACTGCAACTATAACTCATATGCTTTCATCATCTTCTTTTTATACTGTAAAAGGTTCATATTTCTTTAAGGATTTTAATGAGTATCTCTATAAAAATCCTTTTGATTCCCGCTATCTTCATCCTGATTCTTTAAATCTTCCAGCAAGCTACTCTTTCAGAACCAAGGGAACAAACTTGCATAGATTTTATAGGGCAACAAATACTTATTTAGGAAAGATTGATTTTACCAGTCAGGTATGGCAAGAACATTTAGTGAAAATTGGAGCAGAAATAAAATCTCACAGTCTTAAATTTGATGACTATACACTTGAACCTTTAAGAGTTAACGGTGTCCCGGTTGAACCATTCAAGCCTTCAATTCCTGGTGAAACACAAACAAACCGTGAGAAATATGAAAACAAACCATTTGAAGTTTCAGCTTATATTCAGGATAAAATTGAATTTGAAAGTGTAATAATTAACTTAGGCTTTCGTATCGATTATTTTGACGCTAACGGAAAAGTTTTAGTTGATAGAACTGATCCGAATATTTATGCTCCTCTTCGTCCCGGGATGGATGAATTAAGTATTGCTGAAAGAGAACCTTATTTCTATAAAGATTCTGAAGCTAAAGTACAAGCCAGCCCCCGATTTGGTATTGCTTATCCGATAAGCGCCACAGGTGTAGTTCATTTTTCTTATGGACACTTTCTGCAAATTCCTCCTTTCCAGTTTTTATTTCAGAAAGGACCTTACAAAGTTCCTAATTCAGGAATTAATGTAGGTGTATATGGGAACCCTGATCTTGAACCCCAAAAAACTGTTATGTATGAAATTGGATTTCGACAGGAATTTTTTAAAGATTATCTGATTGATATAACTGGTTTTTACAGAGATGTAAGAGACTGGATAACTGCAGGTCCCATTATTCAAACAAGAAATCTTGTTACTTATTCAATATTTACAAATAAAGATTATGCAAATGTAAAAGGAATAACCTTTACCCTTAATAAAAGATTTACCAATAATTTTGCCTTTGATATTAATTACACATACCAGGTTGCTGAAGGAAGCAATTCAAAACCGGAAGATGAATATAATGCAGCCATAGGAAGCGGTGAACCGAGTCTTTTCCTGGTTCCAATGGATTGGGATCAAAATCATTTGCTCAATGCTTCTCTTTTAGTAGGCTTTGATGGTTGGGGTGCAAGCCTGATATCAAGGTATGGAACAGGTTTGCCTTATTCTCCATCCGTTACTCAATATACAGCCGATAGAGGAATTACTTCTGGTCTTCTGAGAAACAGCCGTAGAATTCCCAGTCAGTTTACAATGGATTTAAAATTAGATAAAACATTTCTACTGATGGGTTTAGATATTACAGCTTTTATAAGAATATTTAATTTATTGGATAATAGAATTCCTATAAGAGTATTTGGAGATACCGGGCAGCCTGATTTTACAACTGAACTACAGACAGTTGGAAATAATCCAAATAGACCCAATACTGCTGAAGAATATGTGAAGTATCCAGATCATTACGGCGAGCCAAGAAATGTACAATTTGGAATTGATCTTTCATTTTAATGGTTATGGAATATTGGAGGTTTTTTAATGTTCACTTTTAAAAAAATTATTGAGGCTGAGTGGAAATCCCGACTTGTCGGGACTGTTTTGTTTCTCTTCCTGGTTTTCTTTTTTTCAGATGCTGTTTATGGGCAATATATCCCTAGCACGGAAAGAGGGGATGCTAAATATAGAAGAAAAGCCCAGATGGAAGGTAACCAGATTAGAACCACTGTTTTTAATTATGGGATGACCGGAAGAGAAGCTGGAGTTCCTATATATGAACAAACACCTTATGAGTGGCCAAAAAACACAGGGCAGGTATATCTTGCAGTAGCAGGAATAGTTGTAGGTGCTGAAGTAGTTGACAATCAGGGAGAAACTCAGAGAATTATTTCCAGGATGCATTATTTAGAATCCCCTGAAGGAAAGACGTGGAATTTTGAACCGGTACCAGGATACTATAATGAACAAAATCCTGAAGGTTTTGCAACTAGTAATGATCCCACAACATGGCCTTCTTTCTGGCCTGATAAAATTGCTGATCCCGACGATCCGGGTTGGCCGGGTACATGGAATGGTTATTTTGGGAAAGATGTTTTTAATGCTGATCAGGAAATGTTTTTTCATGCATCGGACAATAATTACGACAGATATGCTTATTATTTCTCTGACACAACAGACTTAACAAGAAAAGGATTGGGACTTATACTTGATACCAGGCTGATGTCATGGTCTCAAATACTTGTACAGGATGCTTTATTTATTTTATTTAAAATAAAAAATGACGGTACCGAACCCCTTAATAAAGTTGGAGTAACAATTGCCTGGGCTGATTTTGTTGGAGGAGATGGAGGCGACGATTTATCTGAGTTTGATCTGTTAAATGACATTGCATGGTCCAGAGACGCTGATAATCGCTCTCCTGACCCCGCCTTTGGTTCAGACCCCGTTGGAATAGTCGGTGGAACATTCCTGGAAACACCTGGTAATGCTGTTGATAGAATTGATAATGATGGCGATGGTGAAACAGGTGGTCCAAAAGTTACAGAAGAAATGCTTGTAGATGAAAGTGATCCTTCTATTGACTTAAATGATCCGCGGAGATCTGATGGTATTGATAATAATGGAAACGGATTAATTGATGAAAATGCAACTCACATAGCTTTCCAGGATCAGTTAGGTGTTTCTTATGCTGATAGAATAGACCAGAATTTAAATGCTGAAACAGGAAGTCCTTTAGTAACGCAGGAAATGGTAAATCAATCGGTAGGCGACAGATGGAAAAGATGGCCTCCATCTCCGGAAACAGATCCAATTCAGAATAGTGCTGTTCATCTCATCATGGTTGAAGCAGATGATATCGGCAAAGCTTATGCTGATTTAATTGATAACGATGATGATGGAGAAGAAAGCAGCCCTGTGATCACGCAGGAAATGATTAATCTTGCTGCTAATGATGCACCTTACTTTAGATATAAAATTCCAGGTACAAATATTATTTTATATGATGTTAAGTCGGAAGACCTTGGGAAAAAATATGCCGATGGGATAGACAATGATAATAATGGGGCTGTTGACGAATATATGGATGATGGTATTGATGATATGATTGATGAATCAAGAAATAATGGAATAGACGATGATGGTGATTGGAATCCTTTAACTGATGATGTTGGTTTGGATGGATTAGCTGGCAACGGTGATCCTGGTGAAGGCGATGGCAAACCAACAAGCGGTGCAAGATTTGGTTTACCAGGTGAACCTAATATTGATGTTACTGATGTTGCCGAAACCGATCAAATAGGAATTACAGGTTCATTTTATAGACCATCATCTGAATGGATTTCAACATATACTGACAATTTTATTTGGTCTAACTTTATGGTTCCTGGTAACTTTTTTGATCCTGCAAATATAGTGGAAGGAGACTATAACTTATTTGTTTCTTCAGGATTGTTTCCACTTCTACCGGGCCAAACAGAGCCAATTTCTTTAGCAATTATTTTAGCGAATGGACCTGTGCTTGATCCAAATGGTCAAATCAGGAAAGAAGCGGTGTTAGAGAAAAGAGTTCGCGCACAGGAAACTTATAATAATGACTATCAGTTTGCTAACGCACCTCTATTTCCAAAACTTACAGCTATTCCTGGGGATAATAAGGTCACCTTATATTGGGATGATGAAGCTGAAAAATCTTTTGACAGATACATTAACAACATTGGCGGTAACGGTAATGACTTTGAAGGTTATAGGATTTATAGATCTTCAGATCCTGCTTTCCTGGATGCTAAAGTAATAACAAATGCACAGGGCACCCCTACTTTTCTGTTACCAATTGCACAATTTGATCTTGAGGATGGAATAGTTGGGGATGATTCCGTTGGATTTGAAGGTGTTCATTTTGATTTGGGAGACGATACAGGGTTGCAGCATTCCTGGGTTGATTCATCCGTTCAGAATGGATTTACTTATTATTATGCTATTAGATCTTATGATTTTGGTTACCCTGCCGGAAAAATATCTCCATCTGAATGTGATATAAGTATTTCGTTGAATCCTGATGGCAGTGTTAAAACTATTGGAAAGAATGTAGTTAAAATTACACCCGAAGCACCCTCTGCCGGATATGTTTCACCAACTTTAGGCACCATTGAATTGGCTCAGGGTTATACTACAAGTAAAGTTCTTTACGAAATTATAGATCCAAATGAAATTAAAGAGGGGCATGTTTATTACATCACTTTTGAAGATACGATAAAAAGAGGAGCTTCAGATACCCTAACTACAAAGAATTACACACTATTTGATTCTACTGCAAATGCTATTTTAATTGATAAAGGCACCGATTGGGGTGCTGATATTGAAGGAACTCTCATTGATGGATTCAGATTAACATTATTAAATGAGAGCAGAGTTGCATTAGACACAGCCCGTTCCGGCTGGAGCAATCCTGCAATAACTAGATTTATTTTGCAAAAATATATTCCTGAAGCAGGTACTCTTCGTGGTGAGGAAAGGCCGAATGATTATATAATAATTTTTGACGAGGTGGGATTTGGAACATCAAGAGAATTCGTATATCAAACTTTTGCCGGACCACAAGTTTTCCCATCCATTCCTGTTAATTTTAAAGTTTATAATAAAAGCACTAATGAGTTCATAGAATTTGGTTTCTTAGAATATGACCATTCTGGCCCCAACCCTAATGGCTGGTTCTCATCTAATGGAGGTTCAATTCAGGATAGAATTGTTTTCCTGGAACCTAATGAAAATAATGACACTGTTCCCACCTGGTGGTTTTATCTTAATAGAGCAGATACTAACATTGCCCCTCACATTCTCCCGCAGCCAGGTGATACTGCAATAATATCTGTTTTCAAACCGTTCCTTTCCGCAGATGTTTTTAGATTTGCAGCGAAAAAAGGTTTTACAAATATCGAGCAGGCAAAAATTGATCTTGACAAAATAAAAGTTGTTCCTAAT
>JAUSIA010000317.1 GCA_030648225.1 Ignavibacteria bacterium
ACGACGTCGAGCTGGGTGAAAACACCCTCTGACATTAGAAAACTCGGCGGCGCCCTCTTTGCCGATTGCCGCTACGGCACTGTCTTCGTGTATCACAACGGCGCGGAATCTTACTATGCTGCCAGGGCGTTCCGTGGCTCGCTAAGGGTCTAAATATTGCACAGACAGCTAAATTTGAATTTGAGAACGGATTACCTGAGAAAGAATTTGCCGAAAGAATTGGAAAGTATGACGAATGAATAACCAAAGCCCAGCTGCCAACAGCGGTTTTGCGTCAGGCGGGGTGAAGTGCTTCGTTGGACAGTTTTTCGTATAATTGAACTGCGGTTCTTCGTATCAAGTGCAGTGCTAAAAAACCCGCCCGAACGCAAAGCCGCAAAACGTTAGCGGCAACAGTAATTTCGTTGACATACTTTTTAAGTTCTCTGATGCACCATTTACTTTTGAAAATTCATTAATAAGTAATCCCGCGGTCATACTCTCAGCAAAAGCTAAAGTTAAGCCATCAGATTTTAATTTATTCAGAAACGTTTCTAATTTTTTATAATCCATTTCTAACTTTTCTCTTCCCAAACTTTACAAATCTCAACAATAGTTTTAACGGCCATTTCCATATCCTGAACTGCCACCCATTCAAGCTGAGAATGGAAACTGTGTTCACCTGCAAAAATGTTTGGCGTGGGTAATCCCATAAAGGATAATCTTGAACCATCTGTTCCACCTCTTATAGGATGCATTATAGGTTTTATTCCCAGCCTTTCCAGCGCTTCAACAGCATATTCTATTACTTTGGGATGGTTAACCAGGACTTCTATCATATTTCTGTATTGTTCAATTACTTCGAATTCAAGCTTAGAGCCAGGAAATTTTGCAACGGTTTTCTCTGCTAAATCTTTAAGAAAGTTTTCATACTCTTTTAATTTAGATGTTTCAAAATCTCTTATGATAAATTTTACAGTAGTCATCTCTTCATTCCCGTTGAATGCAAGAGGATGTACATATCCTTCACGGCCTTCAGTTGTTTCGGGTGATAACTTATCTTTAGGCAAACTATCAATAAAAGCAGATGCTATTTTAATTGAATTTATCATCTGTCCTTTTGCATAACCGGGATGAATATTTTTGCCAAAGAATTTAATTACAACAGCATCAGCAGAAAAAGTTTCAGACTCAATTTCTCCCCTGCTTGATCCATCAACTGTGTAAGCATATACTGCCTCAAGTTTTTTCAGGTCAATCTTTTCTGTTCCTCTTCCTACCTCTTCATCAGGAGTAAAACAAACTTTTACAATACCATGCTTTACTTCCGGATGAGTAATCAGGTAATTTACTGCATCCATAATTTCTGCAACACCTGCTTTATTATCTGCGCCAAGTAAAGTAGTTCCATCTGTAGTTATGATGTCAAACCCTTTCATATTTTTAAGATCAGGATTTTCATTTTCTTTTATAACCCATCCGCCATTAGACAGTTTTATATCCCCACCCTGGTAATTCTTATTAATAACAGGATTAACATTTTCCCCTGTTACTGAAGGAGAAGTATCAACATGAGCAATAAATGCAATGGGCGAAACATTTTTGTTTGTATTTGATGGAAGAGTTGCCATGACATAACCCCACTGATCAAGATGTGCATCTTCAAGCCCGATATTTTTCAATTCTTCCGCAAGATTGGCAGATAAAATTTTTTGCTTTTCTGTACTCGGAAACGATTTAGAATTTTCATCGGATTGTGTATCATATTTTACATACCGCAAAAATCTTTCAACGCAGGTAAATTTATAACTATTATCGAACATTAGAGCCTCAGTATTTTTTTTTCAATTATTAACCTATCTAAAATTGAAATTAGTAACAACCATTTAAAGACATCTGAAAGTTTGTCACTATTATCCGGTATCTTCCTACTAAAGAATGAAATTGAATTTTGAAATGTTTATAAAGAAAATAGATTTAGATATAAGAAACTTCACTATCAAATTTATTTCTTCATATTTCTCTAAAAGAAATTTTCTTTAAAAATTTTTAGTTAAAAGGGATAGAAATCATACAGTTTATAATTCCCGTTGTTGAAAATTCATACTGTATAATTTCTCAACACTGAGAATCAGGTTTTGTTTATACTTAATCATTAAATGATTGCAGAGATTATCAATGGCACATAAGTTTCTTTAATGCCCTGAAGTTAATTATTGAATTCTTAAAGATATACCAGTTTATCAGAGGGCTTTTTAACGAAAATTATTTCTAAAAAATGATTCCGGAAAATAAAATATTAACAAGCAATAAAGATTACGAGGACGCTCTTGAACTTGAGCGAAGATCATTTTTTGAAGAAGCGTATAAAATTTTTCTGAATTTATTAAGTAATAAAGTATATGATTATGGAGATATAGCTTTCCACTGTGGCTGGTGCCTGGAGAATATGGTACAGGGGAACACAAATGAAATAATAAGTTATTTCAGAAAGGCTGGCGAGAGTGCTTCTGATATTAAATGCAGGTATAATGCTTTTTTCCGAATAGGCTGGGTTTATCTTCAGCTTAAGGATTACAGGAAATCAGCAGAAGCATTTAAAAAAGTTGTTGATATTTCCGATTCATTCGGGAATGATATTGTTCAGAATGCAATGTACTGGTATGCTCTAAGCCTTGAGAGTCTCGGATACTATCTTGAAGCAATAAAATGGTACGGGATAGTAACAGATATTTGTCCTTCCCTTAACCCCGAAAGCAGACGAAGAGAAATCGGCTGTCTGATAAATGTAGGATTATACAAAGATGCTTTGAAAGTATGTTATACTTTCCTTAATCCTCCTCCCGGCCTGTTCAGTAGGGAACGTTACCTCGAGCTTAAAAAGTTTGCTGAAAAAGAAATAAAAATCCTGGAACTATCTCTTTAATAATTTAACTGAACGGTGTCATTTTGCTTCAATTAAGTAAAGTAAATACTAACCTCTTTCGTTATTCCTCACCCGAGGAGCTGAGCTATATGGCTTATTCCGGGCAGTATGAAAGAGTTCATTCAATATTTAAGAGCATTCCAGCTTCGAAGAGACATAATTATACGGATAAAAATATTCTTAACCAGGCTATATGGGGTGGGATAGAAAAGCTTAAAGAAGTTAAGAAGCTTCAAGCAGAAGATTTAATTTTAAGTGAAAAAAATTTTATAAATGCAACTTTGCAGTTATTTATAAATGATTGCAGCAAGAACAACCATTTCCCGAAAGAACTGTTTCAATCAATCATTTACTGGAGTGAAGAACTGATTCATCTGAACTCTCTTGACGAAGCCCTTTCCTTTCTGAATGAAGCTGACAGATTCGGTGTGACAAAATTTCCTGATATCCACATAGATATGATGAATAAAAAAGCCAGGATTTATATTTCAAAGGGAATGATGAATGAAGCCTATGATATTCTTGCTCATCTTGCCGGGCGTCCTTACCTGATATCAGACAGAAAAAAGATCCCGCAAATTTTATTTAATCTTAGCCAGGTAACATTAATTGCGGGGAATACCTCTATTTATAAAAAACTGCTCCTGCTTGGTCTGCGGTATTTCTATACAGATATGAGTGACCGGAAAAATTTCGT
>JAUSIA010000067.1 GCA_030648225.1 Ignavibacteria bacterium
AATAGAGAACAACAGCAGCAGCTCCTGCATCTTCCATCATTTTAATTTTATCAATATCTTCAGAGAGCGGACCTGCTGAAGGAACAATCGGGTTCTGAAGATCAATACCGAGATAGTTTGTTGATATATTCACTTTTTCACCTTTTAGAATTCTAATTTAGAAGATCCCCCTCCCCTTGGGGATCATCTAAAAATTTAATTGTATTTTCTTTTACGATTTTTCTTCTTCTTTTACAGATTTCGATTCGTCTTTTCCGTTCCCCGAAGAAGCAAGCTGTTCATACATCTTCCATCTTTCTTGAACATCTTTCTGTGCTTCTTCCATTAATTTCTTTGCAATATCTGGATGAGTTTTTGTTAACATCTTATATCTTGTTTCCATATAAGCATAATCTTTAAATGGCATTTTCAAACCTTTGGAATCAAGCTTAAACGGATTCTCACCTTTTGCAGCAAGATCAGGATTGTACCTGTAAAGCTGCCAGTAACCTGTATCAACAGCAGCCTTCTGGTTTCTCATTCCAGTTCCCATATCTATTCCATGAGCAATGCAATGGCTGTATGCAATTATGAGAGAAGGTCCATCGTAAGCCTCTGCTTCAAGAAATGCTTTTACAGTATGTGCATCATTTGAACCCATTGCAACTTTAGCTACATAAACATATCCATAAGTTATTGCCATCATACCAAGATCTTTCTTTGCCATTGTTTTACCAGCTGCAGCAAACTTTGCAACTGCACCACGCGGAGTTGCTTTGGACATCTGCCCGCCAGTATTGGAATAGACTTCAGTATCAAGAACAAGGACGTTCACATTCTTACCTGATGCGAGAACATGATCTAATCCGCCAAAACCTATATCGTAAGCCCAGCCATCACCACCAATTATCCAGACAGATTTTTTTACAAGATAATCTGCAAGACTTAACAGATGATTAAAATCTTTCTTAGCTTCTTCATCATAACCATTACTTATGAATTGGTTCAATCTAATCTTTAACTGAGCTACTCTTTCTCTCTGTTCATAAATACCAGCTTCATCGTTCTGCTGTGCATTGATCAAACTATCCGCTAATTGTTCACCTAACTCAGTTTTGTATTTTTCAAGAAGCTGCTTTGCCTGGATATTATGCTTATCGATTGCAAGCCTGAAACCAAAACCAAATTCGGCATTATCTTCAAAAAGAGAATTAGACCAGGCAGGTCCTCTTCCATCTTTATTAACAGTCCATGGGGTGTTTGGTAAATTTCCACCATAAATTGAAGAACAGCCAGTAGCATTAGCAACAATGGCTCTGTCTCCAAACAACTGGCTTACAAGTTTTACGTAAGGAGTTTCACCACAACCTGAACATGCGCCGGAAAATTCAAACAGCGGTTCAAGAAATTGGGAATCTTTAATTTTTGAAACACTTACTTTTGTTCTGTCAAGCTCAGGCAGAGTGAGGAAGAAATCCCAGTTTGCTCTTTCCTTTTCTCTTAAAGGAAGCTGCTCAACCATATTGATAGCTTTGAGTTTTGTTTCCTTCTTATTCTTAACAGGACAAACATCTACACATAAACCGCAACCTGTACAATCCTCTACTGCAACCTGCAAGGCGTAAAAAAGATTTTCTCCATAATCCTTTGCTTTGAACTTTGTGGATTTAAATGTTTCAGGTGCATAGGCAAGTTGATTCTCTTCAAATAATTTTGCTCTTATTGTAGCATGAGGACAAACTATTACACATTTGTTGCACTGAATACATATCTCTTTATCCCACACGGGAACTTCAAGAGCAATATTTCTTTTCTCCCATTTTGTTGTTCCGGTAGGAAATGTTCCGTCAAAAGGCATTTTACTTACAGGAACATTATCGCCAAATCCTGCAATAATCTTTGCAGTAACCTCATTAACAAATTCAGGAGCATTTCCGGCAACTGCTGGCTGTAATTGAATTTTACTTGTTATTTCTTTAGGAATTTCAACTTCAAAAAGATTTGCAAGAGTTTTATCAACTGCATTGAAGTTCATTTCAACAATCTTATCGCCCTTGGCTCCATAAGTTTTCTTTATGGAATTCTTGATCATCTGTATTGCTTCATCTTTCGGGAAGATCTTGGAGATTGCAAAGAAGCAGGTCTGCATAATTGTATTTATTCTTACACCCATTCCTGTTTCATCACCAACTTTATAAGCATCAATGATAAAGAACTTCATTTTCTTTTCTATAAGATCTCTCTGAACTTTTTCCGGAAGCGAATCCCATACCTGCTCTTTAGATACTTTTGTATTTAAAAGAAATGTTGCACCTTCACTTGCATCTTTAAGCATATCCATCTTCTCAAGGAAAACCTGCTGATGGCATGCAATGAAATTTGCTTTATCAATAAGGTAAGTTGATTTGATTTCTTTAGGTCCGAATCTTAAATGGGAAGTAGTAGTTGAACCGGATTTTTTTGAATCATAAACAAAATAACCTTGTGCAAAATAATCTGTACTTTCTCCAATTATCTTTATAGAATTTTTATTTGCACCAACTGTTCCATCGGCACCTAAGCCATAAAACTTACCTCTGAAAGTTTCATCAGGTTCAACTGAGAAAGAAGGATTGTAATCAAGACTTGTATTTGTAACGTCATCAATTATCCCAATTGTAAAATGATTTTTGGGCTTATCCTTTTTCTCCGGATGGAGTCCTTTGGACATATCATCAAAAACAGATTTGATCATTGCGGGAGTAAACTCTTTTGAAGAGAGTCCATATCGTCCGCCAACAATTTTAGGATAAGCAAACTTTAATTCACCATTGCCATACTTTTCAGAAATTGCATTAACAATATCAAGGTAAAGAGGTTCACCTGCAGAGCCTGGTTCTTTTGTTCTGTCAAGAACAGAAATAACTTTTGTTGTTGAAGGAAGTTTGTCAATGAAATGATCAATCGAGAAAGGTCTGTATAATCTTACTTTTAAAACACCGACTTTCTCTTCTTTATTCACAAGATAGTTTATTGTTTCTTCAACAGCCTCAGCACCTGAACCAATAATAATTACAACTCTCTCAGCATCAGGTGCACCAACATAATCGAAAAGATGATATTGTCTTCCTGTAAGCATTGCAAATTTATCCATCTGCTTCTGAACAATATCAGGACATCTTAAATAAAATGGATTGACTGTTTCTCTTCCCTGGAAATAAACATCGGGATTCTGGGCAGTTCCTCTCATAACAGGATGGTCGGGGCTTAATGCTCTTGCTCTATGCTCAAGCACAAGTTTATCATCAATCATTGCTTTAATATCATCAGCAGTTATTTGCTCAATCTTCATTACTTCATGAGAAGTTCTGAAGCCATCAAAGAAATGGAGAAAAGGAATTCTTGCTTCAAGAGTTGAGGCTTGAGCAATTAAAGCAAAGTCCATTACCTCCTGGACTGAGTTTGAAGAAAGGAACGCAAAACCTGTTGAACGTGTTGCCATTACATCACTATGATCACCAAATATGGAGAGAGCCTGTGCTGCAATTGATCTTGCTGAAACATGAAAAACGGTAGAAGTTAATTCGCCGGCTATCTTAAACATATTTGGAATCATCAAGAGCAAACCTTGTGAAGCAGTAAAAGTTGTAGCCAGGGCTCCGGTTTGTAAAGCACCATGAATTGCACCTGAAGCTCCTCCTTCGCTCTGAAGTTCGCTAACACTCGGAACAATTCCCCAGATATTTTTTTTACCTTCTGAGGACCATGCATCGCACCATTCTCCCATATTTGAGGAAGGTGTAATTGGATAGATAGCTATTACTTCATTGGTTTGATATGCTACATACGCTGCAGCTTCGTTTCCATCAATTGTTACTTTTTTACGTTCCATAACTCCTAACCGTTAAATGATATTTGAAAACTAAATTCGCTTGTTTGAGCCAACATTTATACCAGTTGAAATATTTTGTTTTCTCAACACTTTGAAGTATTATTTTTTCAAAACAGATAAAATGAAAGGCTTTAAACTTGTTCTTTTCTTGAATGTGAGAATTGATATTTATATAGAATTGTTGGTTGGCAACCTTTGAGTTTTATTAAACTCTGAAGATCAAAAAATAAAATAAAGACTTACCTTATGCAGAAAAATTTATAATCTTAATCCTACTCATTGTTAATCCGATTACAAGTATGATTAAGATTACGACGAATGCATAACATCATCTTTTATAAAACTATAACTGCAAAAATTATATAGAAGAGATAAAGTATAAGCCAGCCTAATCCTACAAAGATCATGAACCAAACAACATTATAAGCTAAAAACTTTTCTTTCATTTCATGGAGTGTCATTTCATAAAACTCCTTTCTTGTTGAATATTTCTACATCGAAATGACAATTAAAATGCCATCAGACATTCATCTCGTTTTCAACAATTCAATTATCTTCTGAGCTTTATCATTTCTCAAAAACGATAATCAAAAAGGTTATTTATCGAATTCAAGAAACAAATCCGGTGAGATTACCTGAAATTCTTCACTGGATAAAGCTGCAAAGTTGGAATAAAGATTGCATAACCATAAGCGAGTTCTAATTTTTTGCTTATAGAAAGGCAGGTATAAAATGGAACTCTTAAAAAATATAGTAAATCATGAATTAGCTGATAAAACAGATATTTGCGAAATTATTTTTTTTCGAAAGAATAGGGAGTATGGCGCTTATAAACTTCGCAAAGCGTATAAGAAATATCTTTCAGTTGCAATGTGGATTGCCATCCTTTTTGTTATTCTTGCTACAACAGGACCAACTATTTACAGAATGATAAATCCTGAAGAAGAAACTTCACTTAAGACGGGAAAAGTTGTTATAACTGAGCTGGCACCACCTCCATCAATTGGGGAACAAAAAGAAGAAGAAATACTTGAAGCTCCGCCGCCATTGAAATCCACTATAAAATTTACTCCACCAGTAGTAAAGCCTGATGAGCAGGTGAAGGATGAGTATATCCCAACAGTTGATGAATTAAAAGATGTTGATCCAGGATTGAAAACAGAAGAAGGTGTTGAAACCGGTATTGATTATAGTCTTATTGAAGAAGAAGTTGAAGAAAAAATTGTGAAACCTAAGAAAGAGGAGGCTCAATATTTTATTGCAGTTGAAGAAATGCCTTCACCTATTGGCGGTATAACAGCAATTCAGAAAAGAATTAAATATCCTGAAATAGCAAGAAGAGCAGGAGTTGAAGGAACAGTTTACATACTCGCTTACCTTAATGAAGAAGGTATTGTTGTTAAAACGGAAATTGTAAAAGGAATTGGCGGCGGCTGTGATGAAGAAGCAGAGAAAGCAGTCAAAGAAACAAGATTCACACCTGGAAAGCAGAGAGGTAAACCTGTAAAAGTAAAAGTTATGATACCTGTTAAATTCCAGCTTCAGGATGAAGTTAGTTTAAATAAATAACCGGAGCCATTAAATGAGCGAATTAAATTTAGAAATGGTAAAAGAAGACCCCAACCCGGCAAGGAAAAAACATAATGCACGAGTTGAAATAGATGGTGCGCTTTGTAAGGAATGTCTCTTGTGCATAGAAGCATGTGCACCCGATGTTCTTAAGGTGTCTGAAACATTAAATAAAATGGGATATCATCCTGTTGAGTATATTGGCGATGGCTGCACCGGCTGCGGAGTTTGCTTCTACGTTTGCCCTGAACCGGGAACAATTAAAGTTTATAAAAAAATTAAAGCTGCTTAAGGAGAGTATATGGGAAAATTATTCTTAAAAGGAAATGAAGCTGTAATAAGAGGAGCAATCCTTGCAGGTTGTAAAGCATATTATGGTTACCCGATAACTCCCGCCAGTGAAATTACCGAAGCTGCTGCAAAATATTTTCCTCTTGTCGGTGGTACTTTCCTCCAGGCAGAAAGTGAAGTTGGTGCAATTAACATGACTTACGGCACTGCCTCGACAGGACAAAGAGTGATGACCGCATCATCAGGTCCGGGATTAAGTTTGAAGCAGGAAGGGATTTCTTATGCAGCAGGTTCAGAACTTCCAATTGTTATAGTTGATATAATGAGAGGAGGACCAGGCTTAGGAAATATTGCACCTGAGCAGAGTGATTATAACCAGATGGTAAAAGGTGGTGGACATGGTAATTACAAACTGATTGTTCTTGCTCCAAACTGTGTCCAGGAGATGTGCAATTTAACTATGCTTGCATTTGAATTAGCAGACAAGTACCGCAATCCTGCTGTAATACTTACAGATGGTTTTATCGGTCAGATGATGGAACCGGTTGAACTTCCTAACCCTATTGAAAATATACCAGTAAAAAACTGGAGAGTTGATGGAACAGTTGTAACAAAGAAAAATCTTATTTCTTCAATTTACCTTGATCCTGATGAACTTGAAGAACATAATATTAAGCTTCAGACAAAGTACAGAAAGATTGAAGAATCAGAAGTAAGGTTTGAAGAGATTTATACTGAAGATGCCGAAATTATTTTAATTGGTTATGGAATTGTCTCACGAATTCTTCAAACAGTAATTGAAGAAGCAAGAGCAGAGGGAATAAAAGCAGGACTCTTAAGACCAATAAGCTTATTCCCATTCCCTAAGAATAAAATTAACCAATTAGCTGATAAAGCAAAACTCCTTTTTGTATGTGAAATGAGCAACGGTCAAATGGTTGATGATGTAAGGCTTGCTTTAAATGGAAAAAAACCTGTTAAGTTTTATGGCAGAATGGGTGGCGTTGTTCCTACAACACAAGAAATTTTAAACAAGCTAAGAATACTTAATGCATCTCTTCAGAATGAAGATAATTTTGTTGACTCGCTAACTGACAGCTATTTAAAAATATAAACCACTAAAGAATTATGGTAAAAGATATATTAGAAAAACCGGAATCTTTTTATGAAATATTTGAGAGAAAATCCGGCTCAAACAAACTCACAACACATTACTGTCCCGGCTGTGGTCATGGAGTAATCCATAAACTTATTGCAGAAGCAATGGATGAATTTGGAATCGGCGATAGGGCTGTAATGATTAGTCCTGTTGGCTGTTCTGTTTTTGCCTATTATTATTTTGATTGCGGTAATGTTCAGGCTCCACATGGTAGAGCACCAGCAGTAGCTACGGGTATTAAAAGAGCCATTCCTGATTCAATTGTTATCAGTTATCAGGGAGATGGTGATCTTGCAGGAATAGGCGGCAATGAAATTCTTCATGCTGCAAACAGAGGAGAAAATATTACAGTATTCTTTGTTAACAATGCAATTTATGGAATGACAGGCTCTCAAATGGCTCCTACAACTTTAATAGGACAAAAGACCACAACAACACCTTATGGCAGAAGTGCCAGGAATGAAGGTTATCCGATTAAAGTTTGTGAATTGCTCTCATCTCTTGAAGCACCTGTTTACTTAGAAAGAGTTGCAATTACAGATGCAAAAAATGTTATGAAAGTCCGCAAAGCAATCCGTAAAGGATTACAGAACCAAATAGAAGGAAAAGGTTTTTCATTAATAGAAATTCTTTCTCCTTGTCCTACCGGCTGGGGAATGAAACCGGTTGATGCAAAAAATTGGGTTGATGAAGTATTAATGAAAACTTTCCAGCTTGGAGTTTTTAAAGATAAAACTGCTGAAGCCGCACCTGAAATTATTGAACAAAAGGAATTTACATCTGATGAGATATTAAAGATTCTTGGTGCTTCTAAGAATGGATCGGATTTTCTTTATGATAAACCTGAAGTTAAAATAAATTATCAGAACCCGCGAATTAAAATATCAGGTTTTGGCGGACAAGGAATTCTTTTCCTTGGACAGTTGTTATCTCAAAGTGCAATGAGATCCGGCTATTATACAACATGGCTTCCTTCTTATGGTCCTGAAGTGCGGGGAGGAACAGCAAACTGTCATATTATTATTTCTAATAACAGGATAGGTTCTCCCCTTGGTGCAGAAACAGATGTTCTTATTGCAATGAATCTTCCTTCTCTTGATAAGTTTGAGAATGATGTCAGGAAAGATGGTTTAATACTTGTGAACAGTTCATTGATCAGCAGAAATGTTAAGAGAAATGATGTTGAAGTATTATATGTGCCTGCAACAGAACTGGCAGATGAAGTTGGCAACACCAAAGTAGCTAATCTTGTAATGCTTGGAGCTTATACTGCTAAATCAAAAATCTTTTCTCACGATTGTGTTTTGTTCACTGCTAATGAAACTGTAAAGAAAAAAGAATTTCTTAAAGTGAATGAAGAAGCATTTCGTAAAGGAATGGAATATGTCCTTAACAACAAGCATAAAAAAATAAAGAATACGATTCTGTAGTTTTTAATTAACTACAAATTAATACTAAACAAACCGGAGACTGATATGTCTTTAATGATAACTGAAGATTGCATTAACTGCAATGCATGCGTTTATGAATGCCCGAATGATGCAATCTCCGAAGGTGAAAGCGTTTATGTTATAAATGCTGATTTATGTACAGAATGCGTTGGGTTCTTTGATGACCCACAATGCGTTGGTGTTTGCCCGGTAGAAGGAACAATTATCCCGGATCCAAGCCACCAGGAAAGCAAAGAAGAACTCTTAGCAAAGAAAGAAAAATAAGCAGAATAAAATTATTTTAATCCCTTTAACAAGGATGCAATTCTTAATGGAAATTAGAACAATTGTTTTTATTAGAGAATTCAAAATGAACATTTTATATGTCATCCCTCTGGGATTATGAATTCCCAATCCCGAAGGGATGAAATTTTTATAGCAAATTATACCATTCCAAAATTAAAATCCCGGTAGGGATGACATATTGATTTCATTAATTCAGGACAAGTAATAATTATCACTCTCTTCAGCGAACGAAAGGAGTACCAAAACGAAAGTTGATGATTCAACAGTAAAGGGGATAAGAACTCTCAAAATTTCACTTGCCGGGCTACTTATAACAGCACTTTTCCAGGTAGTTATAGTTGTAATAAGCGGAAGCACTGCTCTGCTTGCAGATACAATTCATAATTTTGCAGATGCACTAACTTCAATACCACTTTGGATTGCATTTGCATACAGCAGAAGAAAACCAACCCGCTCTTTAACTTATGGCTATGGCAGACTTGAAGATCTTGCAGGAATAATTATTATCGTAATTATTTTATTCAGTGCTTTGGTTGCTCTTAATGAATCAATCCAGAAATTTATTAATCCATCAGAAATAAAATCAGCAGGCTGGGTTATGGCTGCGGCTGTAATAGGATTTATTGGAAATGAATTTGTTGCTCATTACAGAATTAACACCGGAAACGAAATAGGAAGTGCAGCACTTGTTGCTGATGGAAAACATTCAAGAATAGACGGATTGACATCACTTGCTGTATTTTTTGCTGCTGCAGGAGTTATGCTTGGTTATCCTATTTTAGACCCAATAGCCGGCATAGTTATAAGTATTTTTATTTTTGGAATTGTAGTTAATACAACTAAGGATATTTTTAAAAGATTACTGGATATTGTTGACTCATCTTTGATTGACAATGTTGAAAATATTGCATCAAAAATTGAAGATGTAAAAAGTGTACACGATGTTAAAGCAAGATGGATCGGGCACAGGATTAGAGTTGATTTAAGTATAGCTGTTGATGGGAATCTATCGGTGCAGGAAGGACATAATGTTGCTGTAAGAGTACACAGGGAACTTCTTGAAAAGATTCCGCACTTAAAAGATATTACAATTCATGTTGATCCTGCTGGTGAAATAGGGGAAGGAAAACATCAACCATACCTTCAGGGGTAATAAAAAATGTAGCTGTCATTTCGACCGAAGGGAAAAATCTTATTCATAAAGATTTCCCGCTCGAAGACTCGCTCTAAATGACATTTACTTTTAAAACATTCTTGCAATTCTAAACAAGAACTTTTTAAAATATCTCTCTTAACAAACTTTCATTATCGTAATCATAATCGTACTCTTACTCGATTTAAATCCGATTAAGATTAGGAGTACAATTACGAATAAGAGAAATGAAATATCTAAACAAGAACTTTTTTAAAATAT
>JAUSIA010000077.1 GCA_030648225.1 Ignavibacteria bacterium
TAAACCTGCTACTGTTGCAAACTCAGGACTTTCTATTTCACTTGATAAACCTTCACCGGGGACCTGCGGAACTCCTATTCTCGTAGGTAAGCCAAATACTTCTTCTGCAAGCTCACTGCATCCTTTAATTAAGGAACCTCCGCCGGTAAGTACTATTCCTGCTTTAATTTTATTCTTAAAGCCTGCACTTCTTATTTCATTATCAACAAGAACAAAAAGTTCTTTCATTCTTAAACTGATGATCTGCGTTAAAAGACTTATAGGAATTTTAGTATTACCTCTTGCTCCAACACCTTTTATTAAAATATCTTCTTCCCTTATTATTGCACTTTCAGTTGCATACCCATATTCTTTTTTAAGATGTTCCGCTTCTTCTGAAACTACACCTAATGATTCTCTTATATCATTTGTAACCTGGTTACCAGCAACACCAATAACCCGTGAATGCTTAATTGCTTTATGATGAAAAACAGCAATATCTGTTGTTCCCCCACCAATATCAATAAGTGCAACTCCAAGATCTTTTTCACTCTCTTCAAGTACAGATGAACTTGATGCAATCGGCTGAAGGATATAATCTTTAACGTTTAACCCGGCTCTTTCAACCGACTTTTTTATATTCTGGATTGCTGGAATTGAAGCAAGGACAATATGGTTTGTTGCTTCAAGCCTTGAACCTGACATACCAATTGGCTTTTCAATTCCTCCCTGGTGATCAATAGAAAATTCTTCAGGAATGATGTGAAGTATCTGGCGATCCGAAGGAATTCTTATTGTTCTTACATCTGCTTCAAGCCTGTCAAGATCTCCTTTTGTTATCTCCCGGTCATCACTGCTAATTGTTACGTAGTTCCTGTGTCTCATCGAAGTAATATGTTCTCCTGCAACACCAACATTAACAGTGCTAATTTCAAACCCGGCACGGTTGGATGCGATTGATACAGCTTCCTTAATAGCCTCAGCAGTTTTACCAATGTTTGCTACAAGCCCTTTATGCAACCCTTCCGACGGAGCTACCCCAAAACCAAGAATATTAAAATGCCCGTCTTCAAATTTTTCTGCGATGATAGCACAAACTTTGGTTGTTCCAAGATCAAGTCCTGCAATTATATCTTTTTTCATTTACAATTCTACTCTCTGTGTATTTCCTACATAAATACTCTGATTGAACCTTAAATCTATATAATCACTTTCCGCTAGAAAGTTTTTATCGTTGGAGAAACCATTTAATAAAGTTTCTAAGCCAACTATTTTTGATGCTTCATTCCCTCTGCCGAAAATTATTGAGGGGTTAATTCCAGAGATAGTCAGCACAATATCATTTTCATTTATAAAATTTATTTGTGATTTAAAATTAATTTCCGATAGTTTACTCCATAGCTTTTCGCTCGTAATATGTATGGCATCTATTATTTTAAAAGCTTGAACTATGTCTTTATTTCTGAATTTCTTAAGTGGTTTAAGAGTTCTTTCCTCATCTATATTACTTATGACTGGGAAATCGAATACTTTGGTATTAGGGAAAACCGGAAGTACCTGGAAACCTTCTGCTACAAACAACGCTTCACTACCTCTTATAATTACTCCGTAAATTCTTTTTTCAATAAGGAAAACTTTAACTTTTTTTTCACTAATGAATTTTACATCTGCTTTTAAAACATACGGATGTTTTTCAAACCTGCTTTTTATAACAGGTAAAGAAAATTTATTTTTATTTGAAAGCTCAGATAATCTGGTAAAAGTTAGATAATCGTTTTCACTTAAGAGTCTATTTCCAGTAACCTTAACTGATTCAATAATTTCATTCTTATCTATTTTATTAGAATGATAGACTAAATAAGTAACAATAAGTAAAAGAATTATGAAAATTCCTGTACCGATAATTTTTATTTTGGTTTCTCTTACCATAATTACTTATTCAGCATCTCCACAAATTTTTCTCCAAATTTCCAGATATCACCTGCACCCATAGTTATTACAATATCGTCATTCTGTTTCAAATCATTTAAAACTTTTGGAATATCATTTTTATTTTTAACATAGATTACATTCTTATGACCAAAATTTTTTGCTGCAATGGAAATCAATTCACCTGTAACTCCTTCAATCGGTATTTCTCTTGCAGGGTAAACATCAGTACAAATAAAAACATCTGAATTAAGAAATGACCTTCCAAACTCCTGGTAAAAATCTTTTGTCCTGCTGTAAAGATGCGGCTGGAAAACCGCAACCAATCTATTATCCCAGCCTGCTCTTATTCCTGCAAGTGTTGCACTTGTTTCAGTTGGATGATGAGCATAATCGTCAACAACCATTAGCTCTTTATTATATTTTACTTCAAATCTTCTGTAAACTCCTGTGAAAGATTCAAGTGCATTTTTTATTGTTTTGAAATCGATTCCCAATTCAGTTCCAATGCAGACAGCCACAAGAGAATTTTTGACATTATGAATACCGGGAATTTTCAGTTCAATTTTTCCAAGCTTTCTTTCTTTATATTTTACCGTAAATCTGCTCGAAAATTTTTCATGAGTTATATCTATCGCTCTAATATCTGCCTGAGCAGTTAATCCATAAGAAAAAATTTTCTTGTTTATCCTGGGAATAATATCCTGCAGAGCAGGTTCATCAAGACAAAGAACAACAAACCCATAAAAAGGAACTTTGTTCGCGAATTCTATAAAAGCAGATTTTATATCGTCGAGATCTTTGTATGTGTCAAGATGCTCACTTTCCAATGTTGTTATAGCGGCAATAACTGGAGTTAACTTCAGAAAAGTTCTGTCAAACTCATCTGCTTCAACAACAATAAATTCACCATTTCCTAAACGTGCATTGGTTCCGCCAAGCCCGCTAAGTTTTCCACCAACAATAATTGTCGGATCAATATTACCTTCTGTTAAAGTTAAACCAACCATGGATGTTGTTGTCGTTTTACCATGTGTTCCTGCAATTCCTATCCCGTATTTAAGCCTCATTGTTTCGGCTAGCATTTCAGAACGTTTTATTACAGGAATCTTTTTTGCAATTGCTGTTTGAACTTCAGGATTATCAATAGCAACTGCTGAAGAATAAACAAGCACATCAGTATCTTTCACATTATCTGCTTTATGTCCTTCGTATATTTTTATTCCAAGATCACTCAGGCGATTTGTAACCTCAGATAAAGATTTATCAGATCCTGTAATTTCAAATCCCTGGTTAAGCAGAATCTCGGCAATTCCGCTCATCCCTATACCGCCAATTCCAACAAAGTGAACTCTCTTTATATTCCTGAACATCTATCTTGTCCCGATACGTGCTTTAAGCTCATTAAAAAAATTTAACAACTCATCAGAGTTTTCATAATCTGATGGTCTTAATACAATTGGTCTTCGTCTGGTTTTAAATTTTATGCCTACTAATCTTAGTGGACTTTTCTTGAAAGGTTTTCTCTTCCTTGACATCCTTATCCATTTTATATCATTAATCCTGAATGACTTACTTCTGAATCTGTTAACAAATGAAATCTCTTCATCAGATATTTCAAGATGCCTGTTTTTATAAACATTATAGAGAAGACTTACTATTGAATAAAAAACAATAAATCCGAAAAAATAAATAATTGGATCTTTTGTTATCAGGGTAAAAGAATCTTCAACAAACTTTCCTCTTATTATTACATAAAGAACAAAAACTATAAAATAGATTATAGTAGACTGATAATAAAAAGACATGTTGTATTTGAATATCTTCTTATTTCCGTTCATTATTCTTCAGCTAATCTAATTGCACTTTCCGCTATTATCTCTGCGGCATCGGGTTTACTGATTCTTTTGGCATTCATTTGTAAATCATTTAATTTTTTTTCATCAAAAATAATTAAAGAAATTTCTTTTATTTTATCTTTCAGCAGATGGTCTTCTATAAGAATAGCAGCATCCTGGTCCGCCAGGGTTTTTGCATTATAATACTGGTGATTCGCTGCAACATTGGGAGAGGGGACCAATGCTGCAGGAATCGCCAGCGTCAACAACTCGGCTATAGTGGTTGCACCTGCACGGGCAATGATAAGGTTGGAAGCCGAGTATGCAAAATTCATTTCTTCAATAAAATCTTTTACAACTATTTTATCTGATGATAGATGCCGATATTTTGAATAATAATTTTTTCCTGTTTGCCAGATAACCTGTATCTCCTTTTCTTCAAAAAAACTAATTGAGTTTGCAACAGCATCATTTATTGAAGCAGCTCCTAAACTACCGCCAAGAACAAGCAATGTTTTCTTTGAGTCATTCAAACCAAAACTCTTTAAAGCCTCTTCCCTGCTGATGTTTAACAATCCTTCTCTGACAGGAGTGCCTGTAAGCTTAAGTTTACTTTTATCTTTAAAATATTTTTTTGAATCC
>JAUSIA010000078.1 GCA_030648225.1 Ignavibacteria bacterium
AAACGGCATAATAGCCAGTGGTTCGCCCGGTTTGATAATTGAAGATGGATACAAACTCGAATCGCTGTTCTTCTTTATTTTCGATGCTGAGCAGCCAAACAATAAAATAATAGCCAATAAAAGTAAAATAAATATGCTATAAAAAATCAAATGTTTAGAAGTGTTTGACTCTAAAAAAGCTTGTGAAGTTTTCATAATTTCCTCACTTTCATTTCTTTCATCTTTTTTATTTATAAATTATTTACAGTGAAACTTTCTCTTCACATCGCTTGCTGCAAATTCCTTCAGACTTTTCCTTAAAAATTAGATAAGGAGGATTATCAACTATTTTTATTTCATTAAAAAAGCAAGCTAAATTAGCAGGTGCTAAAGCATTTCTTTGAGTAAGATTTACTTCAATAACTTTATCATCAGAACTATCAACTGATAAAAAAGTTTGAGCCATTACAGGAAATCCTAACAAAGCAGATATAATTAATATTTTCATTTTTTTCTCTTATTTCTCAGGTTAATCATTTCTTCAATCATTTTACATTTTTGTTTGGAATTAAAAAGTAAACTCCAAAATTTTTAATAGAGCAATAGATTTTTTATTCTTATGTAATTAAATATTTAAGAATTAGTCTGAGCAGACTAATCCGCCTCAGCGAGACGGGTTGGGAGTATATTAAATGAGGAGAGAAGAAATGGTTAGATATAAATAATTATTCTGAATTGATGGAGGAGAAGTATCTGTAATACCAGGAAATTTGTTGGTGGTTGATTTGTAGTTATATATATCAGTATTCAAAAACAGGGGAGTACCTGTAAGTTCAGATTTAATTTCGGGTTTTTGAATAAGGTAACTATCAAAAATGGAGTTGTCAATTGTTTTTGTCTGGCAGCAAATTGGGTTTGAAGAAGATAAGAAAACCCTATAATCGTTAACCTCTTCGCAGCAGGAAGTCTTCACAGGTTTATTATGCATTAAGCATCCTTTAGCTCCGGTTGTTTCTTCCATCTTGCAAAGATGAATAGTAACAGGCAGCCCTGTTGTTGAAGCAAAGAAGAAAAGAATCAGAAACAATATCGGGGTTTTCCTATTCATAATTTTTGAGTAAACATAAAACTTTTATTTTATAATTTCAATATATATGCCAATAAGCTTACAGTAAAAAACTAATTTGTTGGCAGCTAATACTATTAATCATTATCATTATTGAGAAAGAACTATTTATTTCTTCTTGTAATTAAGACGTTAAAAAAGTAATAGGGTTCATTCATTATCCCTTTATATGATTGGGGAAGAACTAACCGGATTTGAATGAATTCGATATCAACTTGCTGTGCTTCCCAAAAGCTGACCAGGTCAAGTTTTTGTTGCGACCCTAAAGAAGGTTTTTGTACTGAATTCAACTGCGGATTATTTTGAAGAGCTTCAACATTGGCTAAAGCATATTGCATTGCTGATTGCGAATTATTCTGAAGAACTCCGCCAATTAAAGAATCTAAAAATATAATCTTTTCTTGTGGATATGCCGGCATAAAATTTAGCAGAATTGCAATAACAATTAACCTTGAAATCTTGTGCATAATTTCAGCTTTAACTCCTTTACCTTATTTATTTTTTATAAGTTTTAAAAAGACTATTATTATTCCTACTGTAAGCAGTAAATAAAGTCCTAACCATATAATTGCTGCTTCAGACATAATTACTTTCATAAACTTGCTGGTGATTATGAAAATACAATGCCAATAGGAAATCTTAGAAAATGATGTAAAAATGACGTTTTTTTAGATAGAAAGAAGGGATAGATATTAAGGAGTTTAAATATTTTTAAAGTTCTTAAAAGAGGAAAATAATCCTTAAAAATGAGATTCTATATCCGATAATGAAAACATAATTCCAGCATCATTATCAAATCTGATTTTCATTCTTTCATTAACTCAATAAAGTTAAAACTTATTCGGTCCTGCGTTTTTTATCTCTTCCGGAATATTTTCTTTGAATTGCTCGAAATTAGATATAAACATATTTGCAAGTTTTTTAGCTGTTTCATCATAATTGTTTTTATTTTTCCAGGTGCTCTTCGGATTTAATATTTCAGCAGGTACTCCTTCACATTTAAGTGGAACATCTAAATTAAAGAACGGATCTTTTTCAGTTTCTGCATTATCTAACTTTCCATCTAATGCAGCATTTAACATTGCACGTGTATATTCGATTGACATCCTTTTACCCACTCCATATGGACCTCCTGTCCAACCGGTATTGACAAGCCAGCAGTTAACATTATTTTTTTTAATTTTTTCACCTAATAATTCAGCATAAACAATGGGATGTAAAACCATAAATGGTGCCCCAAAGCAAGTGCTGAATGTTGCGCTTGGTTCTGTTACTCCTTTTTCTGTACCGGCTACTTTAGCTGTGTACCCGGAAAGGAAATGATACATTGCCTGAGGAATAGTCAATTTCGATATTGGAGGTATAACACCAAATGCATCTGCAGTAAGCATAATTATGTTTTTAGGGTGTCCGGCTATTCCTTCAGGAACTATGTTTTTAATATGAGAAAGAGGATAAGCTGCACGTGTATTTTCTGTAAGGCTGTCATCATTCAAATCAAGACGCCTTAATTCCGAATCCATTGCAACATTTTCAAGCACCGTCCCGAATTTTCTTGTAGTATCGTATATCTCAGGTTCAGATTCTTTAGATAAACGGATTACTTTTGCATAGCATCCGCCTTCATAATTGAATATACCATTGTCGCTCCACCCATGCTCATCATCTCCAATTAATTTTCTCTTTGGGTCTGCTGACAAAGTTGTTTTACCTGTTCCGGAAAGCCCGAATAAAATAGCAACATCTCCTTTTTCCCCAACATTTGCAGAACAATGCATTGACATTACTTTTTCGAGAGGAAGGAAATAGTTTAAAGATGTGAAAATAGATTTCTTAATTTCACCCGCATAACTTGTTCCGCCAATCAATACAATTCTTTTTCCGAAGTTTATAATTATAAAGACTTCACTAGTTGTCCCATCGGTTTCAGGATCGGCTTTAAAGTTCGGCAAATTGATAACAGTAAACTCGGGTTTGCTGCTATAAACTTCTTCTTCGGTTTTATATTGCCTGAACATATTTCTTGCAAATAAGCTGTGCCAGGCTGTTTCAGTAATAACTCTTATCGACATTTTATATTTTGGGTTGGCACCTGCATAACAATGTTGTATAAAAATTTCTTTTCCCTGAATATAAGCCATTAGCTTACTGTAAAGTCTATTGAATTTTTCTTCTTCCATCTGAATATTTACTTTACCCCACCAAACATGTTCCTGGCTTGAGGATTCCTTTACTATAAATTTATCATTCGGACTTCTGCCGGTATGTGAACCTGTGCGTACTACCAATGGTCCAAGGTGAGAAAGTAATGCTTCTCTTCTTCTAATAGACTGTTCATATAATGCCGGTGTACCAAGATTGAAATAAATATCTGTTGTATTTTTTATTCCAAGTTCTTTTAGCTGGTTGATTATTTCTTCAGTTACTCTCATCTTACCTCCAGACTATCACATTAATCTATTTAAGTTGGACATTAGTAATTACGGATTTTCTTGGTTGTTCATTCATTGTAAATATAGTAATTAGATTATTCTTGCTTAGATTCTTAAAGCACATAAAATATCAGGAATTTCTTTTACATACACTTTATACCGAAAGGTTTAATATCGTAGCTATTTTAAAATCATCTTTGGCCCCCTCTATATCACCAAGATTAATCCTAACAGTCCCTCTGTTAAAAAAACATGTTGCATCTCTTGGATATATTTCTATTGCTTTGGTGTAATCTTCTATTGCTTCATTATATTTTTCAATATCGGCATTTAATGTTCCTCTCTTTTTATATTCAAGAACATTATAGGGATTTACAGATATAGCTCTATTGCAATTTACTATTGACTCTGTTTCTTCCATTTCGCACCTCGATATTTTTATAAGAAAATAGTTGATTCAGCTTTCTATATAATTTCCCCCATCACTTTTAGATTAGAATTTTATAACGAAAGAATAATGCCAGAAGGAAAACTTATAAAATATCTTCAGAATGATAGTTTTAACTAATAAACGAGAGGGGTAGTTTTTAAGGAGTTTAAATATTTTTAAAGTTCTTAAAAGAATAAATAAGATTTTAAATATGAGAAGAAAATTATTGAGTGTTGGATTCTTAAAACGCTTTTAGGAAAATCTAATTTAATACGCATTTAAAACATACTGCTGAACCATCCGGTGGGTATTAAAAAACGAAGCATTGATAGCAATAACATGACGCATTATATTAATCCAATACTCTCTGCCAACATAGAAAGTAGGTATTATGTCAAATTCTAATTTATCATATAACGAATTGGCATCCTGCTGGTCGTTACTTTCTACACCCGGGGAAGATCCGATAGACCATCCAGTAATATCCTCAATGCATCCTTCGATCCACCATCCATCTAAAATGCTTAAAGAAGGAACTCCATTATGTGCGGCTTTCATACCTGATGTGCCGGATGCTTCTTGCGGTTTACGCGGAGTATTAAGCCATAGATCAACTCCTGAAACTAATATTTTAGCCAATTCCATATTATAATCTTCAAGGTAAACAACATTGATTCGACCTTTTAATCGTTCCGATGTAATAATTATTTTCTTTATCAATTCTTTACCTGCCCAATCCTGAGGATGAGCTTTACCGGAAAAAATAAATTGCACCTTGCCTGCATCCTTGGCGATTTTTATTAATCTGCCAACGTCAGAAAAGACTAAATCCGCTCTCTTGTAAGCGGCTGCCCTTCGTGCAAATCCTATTGTGAGGGTTTCAGAATCTATGTCAACACCTGTTTTTTTATTAACATAATTAATGAGTTTATTCTTTGCTTCCTGGTGAGCATTCCATATTTCATCCTTTGGGATACTTAAGACATAGCGCAAGCTAAAGGGATCGTTTTTCCAGTCCGGAATATATTTATCAAAGAGTCTTTTAAAACTGTCGCAAACCCAAGTCGAAGAATATATGCCATTAGTTATAGATTCTATTGAGTATCGGGGAAACATCAATTTAGAAACCTCACCATGCTTTTTTGCCACACCATTTATGTGTTTACTCAGATTTAAGGCAAGTAATGTCATATTCAGCCGGTCTTCACCACCGAGCATCTTTAGAATGTCTGAAGGTATAAATTCTCTTTCCCGAAGGGATGGATTCCCAAAAGCATTATTTACCAAGTCATAAGGAAAATGGTCGTGACCTGCCGGAACAGGTGTATGAGTGGTAAATACACAAAGCTCTCTCACTGCTTCAAAATCTAATTTTGGATCTTTGTTTATTTTCATCTCATTTAATAATTCGAGAGTCAAAAAAGCAGCATGTCCTTCATTCATATGATATTTTTTTATTCCTGTATAGCCCAGACTGTGAAGCATGCGCACGCCGCCAATACCCAAGACAATCTCTTGCAGCAATCTATACCACTGATCCCCACCATAAAGAAAATCGTTAAGCCCTTTATCATATTCACTATTTTCTTCTAAATCTGTATCTAAAAAAAATATTGGTATAGAATAACCGCTTACACCTACCACATCATACTGCCATGCCCGGATAAATACAGCTCGGTTTTCTATTTTTATGTTGACTTTTTTCAGCAGGGGTTTTAAAAAATCCTTTGGATTCCATTGGACGGATAATTCCTGCTGGTTTCCTTGAGCATCTAATCTTTGGATAAAATAACCTTTTTCATATAAAAGAGTAACCGCTACCAGGGGCACTTTTAGGTCTGCACAGGATTTTATAAAATCTCCCGCTAAAATACCCAGTCCGCCGCTATAAGTTGGGATTGAAGAATCAATTCCAATTTCCATAGAAAAATAGGCAATCTTTCTTTCCTTTATTTTCTCAATGCCCTCAGACCTGCGACTTCGTTTCAAATATTTATCGGGAGAATTCCGGAATTCGTTTTTGCATAAGTTTGAACAGAAATAAAATATCTTACCCTTGAATTCATATTTAAATTCTTCTTTTGCAATCATTCCGCAAACCGGGTCTCTATCCATTTTGATTTTTCTCTCCATCCTTTTTGTAAACCAAATTAGTGATGGTGATGTTTATGTCCATCACTATAATCTTTTCTAACATATTTCTCAAGACTTTGTAAAAAGGTAATCTTACACAAGAGTGAACAGAAATAATAGCTCTTGTTCTTATATACTACCGCTTCAGAATTTGCAGTATCTTTTATTTCCATTCCACAAACTGAGTCTCTATCCATTTTAATCCTCATTACTCAATCAATTTATTTGGCTATTTCAAGCTGCATTGGCGGGCATTTTAATGTTCCGTAGCTGCAATAAACACAACAGTCACCTTGTTTTGGTTTCAAAACCATCTTGCAGTTCTCACATTCATAAAAGAACTTACAAGCGTCTGTTGGCATTATTTCTTTTTTCTTATGTCCGCAATTGGGGCAAGCAATAGTTGATTCTAAGTTGACCGTTTTACCCTCAATAATTATGCAGGTTGCACAAGTAATTTTTTTATGCCGGCTAATGTAATAGTCAAGTCCAGCCGTAATGAGTAATCCGAACATACCTGCATATAAAACTGTTTGCCAGTAGTTGGAATTGTCTAAATGATAAGCATAGAAAATTAGTCCAGTTGAAATAAGTCCGACTACAGGCGGATAAATGTTTTTATGTGCCTGGTATGAAAGTAATGTTCCGATAAGTGAAATGAGAACCAATCCTTGAAAGATCCACATTGTCCAGCCACCAAAAAGTCCATAACTGCCAAAACCAATTGCAGATAGTGCGAACCCAAACAGAGGAAAACAACAAGGCGATGCTAATGCTGTTATGAAAACTCCAACTGTCCCTATTATGTCTAACTGTAATTTCATTTTCGATGTCTGTCGTCATTTCCGGATAGTGCCTTGTAGAAAGCTTATTTATTTAAAGAACTACTCCGATACCTTCATTAAAATGCATTAAGCGGGATGTTCAACGAAAGCATCGCAGTGTTAGTCGGCGCATCGTAGCGCAACGAGATATTCTGATTATATCGTTCAGCCGAATACCCCGCATCAAATGCGCTAATGATCTTTACTACTACGTATCCCGCCAGCAAATAATAGAACTGGGTCCGTTCTGTTGTAGTCCATGAAGGGCGATAATCTGAGCCATAATAATTTGAATAATTATGCATTCCCCATGACAAGCCATTGCGTCCTAGCAAAACGGCTGCCGGTATAAAAAGGATAAGTTCTGCAGTTGTGTAGAGAATTCCACGTTCCCAATTGCCAACGTAAAAATTTCCTAAATCAACAGGCAGCGGTTGAATCGAAAGCAGCGCAGCTGTTGCAGGGTCTTTTCTATTACCATTGTCAACTGCACCACCGCCGTGATGTTGAGCGAAGCCATCGCTTGATGCTAGAACAAGCAACAGCGCCACGGAAAAAACAATTCGTTTCATTGTAACCTCCTTGAATATAGAGTTTAGTACTTAGTTAGTATGTTCTTAAAATCATCTGAACATAAAGAGTATTATTATTGCTATTACACCGGTGCTGATGCATCTCAATTACTTAGTTTTTGTAAACAATTATTGATGATGAGATTTGTGTTCTGATTCATTAGCCGAATCCTTCATCATATCGTGATTCATCATTTTACCATCCATCATTCCATCGTGCATCATTTCCATCATCATTTTATGTACTTCGGGATTATCCATCATCATCTTACACATCTGCATCATACCGGAAGAATCACTTTTTGTATGATCCATCATCTTTTGCATCATCATTCCCCGCATATGCTCGTCAGATGCAATCTTCTCCATGCATTTCTGCATATCTTTATCCTGCATCATCATTTGATTGTCTTTCTTTTCGGTTGGTTTTTCTTGCGCATTTATAAGAGGCATTAACGTGAAAAGAAGACCGAGAAATAATATGGCAATCAAATTTTTCTTAAGCATTTTATTGCTCCTTTCATTTTGTTTTAAGTGAGAATTAGACGTATAATATTTTCATTTAACACTAATTATTTCTTATTTATTCCGTAAGTAAAGTAATAAACACAGTACCTAAATACGTTACACGTTTTTTTATAATTTGTTACACAATTATTGTCTCTTAGAATTTTTATGCATAAGGACAATTTATTCCCAGTGTTTCATAAAATGAATGCGGCACAGGAATTAGAATCATAAAAAGAATAATAAATGCAATCAGACCAATTGCTACTCTTTTACCGTCAAGCTTTGTTACATCATTTAAAGGCGGTGCGCTTTTAATTCCAGCAAGAAAGAATACTATTATTGCCCAGATGAGCAATCCGCTCCAGACAAAGAGACCTAATAAGAAAAGAGAAAACAGCGCTACCACCCCGATAGTATTTGCATTCTTCCTTCCGAATAAAGCGTGAGCAATATGTCCGCCATCCAATTGACCGATTGGTAGCAAGTTGAGAGCCGTAACAAATAGTCCAAGCCAGCCGGCAAATGCTAACGGACTGAAGATTAAAGTATGAGTATAAGAAAGAGTATCTCCTAAAGAAATTTTAGCAAGCAATGTTAACAGTATTGAAGAACCTAAATCAGTTCCTTGAAGCATATTAGCAGCTTTTTCAAGAGGAATAATTTGTGAACTTTGTAATCCAATCAGTAGCGCCGGTATTGCGAATACTAAGCCGGTAAGAGGACCAGCAACTCCTACATCAAATAAGGCTTTTCTGTTTTCGGAAGGTGATTTCAATCGAATGAAAGCGCCAAATGTTCCAAGAGCAAAAGGCACCGGAATAAAATATGGTAGAGTGACTTTCATTTTATGTTTCAGTGCAGTGAAATAATGTCCAAGCTCGTGAGCGCCTAATATCAACATTAAAGCAACTGCATAAGGCAATCCAACTTCAAATTTATCCGGTTCTTTTAGTAGATTTATTCCCTGATGAAGAGCGCCTGCATAAGTTGTAGTAATGAACGTAAGGATGAACAGAATTAAATTAACGGAAGGTTTGGCAGGTTTATTGGCTTTCATAATTTCAGTCTTTGGAGAAACAAAAACCAAGGTTTTTCCGGCATCATCTTCCTGAAGCAAAGTCGAAATGTTTTTCTTATCTGAACTTTCTTTTAATTTTTGATAAGCAGTTTCAGCATCCGTTAATAAATTTCCTGTAAATATTAATGTGTCATCAACTCTTTGAACTTGATTAGCTTGAAACACATCACCAAGGTTTTCCGGTGTGGGAACCGACTGTTTGAATTTTCCTTTTTCAGATTGTACGTCTTCATTCGTTTCAGTTTCTGATTCTTCTTTCGGATGCATCTTACCCATAAAGAAAAACATTGCAATGCAGCAGATTATAATGAACAAAAAGAAAAGCATCGGGTTAAGCTCAACTCCGCTTACTGCCAAAACAAAAAAGATAAATATTGGCAGCAAGCAGACAAGCAGCATTAAAATTGTATGCTGAAAATTTTTATGGTCTTTCATACTTGTTAACTCCTATAAATGTTTTTGCCTTCACTTTGAATCAGCTTTATCAACAAAACTCCGCTTTAATTTTAGAAGAATGAATCCGACAATTGCTCCTAATAATACACCATCAATAAAAGAAAAAATAAATCCAGTGAGAGTTGTTGATATTTTTATATTAAAAATATTTGCAATCAGAAATATGAATTCCTCATTGAACATTTCCGTCATACTATGCATTAATGAAAAAATCAAATAAACAATTCCCCACACCAATCCGAATGAAGAACTGATTGTTATTATTTTTACCTTATTATTCATTTGCTTTTTGTTTACTTGGACATTTCACAGTTCCATACGAACAGAACACACAGCAGTCTCCTTCTTTAGGTCTAATAATTTTTTCACAGTTTGTGCATTCATAAAAAAATTGACAAGCATCTACGGGCATTATTTCTTCCTTCTCGAATCCGCAGAATGGACACTTAATTACTGATATATAAATAATTTCATGCATTTCTGTTTCCATTTCCCATCTTCCATTTTCCATCATCAGTGATGATGCAGATGCTCATTTTCTTTTTTAGAATCTGCAGCGGATTCATCATCTTTTTGTCCGTGTTCTTTATGTGAGCCGTGTGAATGACCGCCGCATCCACCCATTCCACCGCCGCCGTGTGCACCGTGTCCTCTGTGCATAAAAAACATTATGACGGCAAATATTATCACAAATATTAATGTTTCAGACATTTTATCATCTCCTTTCTATA
>JAUSIA010000079.1 GCA_030648225.1 Ignavibacteria bacterium
CTTAGAGTTGTATAAGCAACAATCTCATCCTGGCTTATACCATGAAAATAATCATCACTGAAAGATTGAAGATTTTGAGAACCGCAAATACCAGCATAAGCCATTATAGTTGAACCGCTGCCAGGCTCATAAGCAGTTGAAGGATTTCTGTTACCTCCACCGCAACCACTTTCATTACCATTAAATGAATGGTCAGCTCCATACTGATGACCCATTTCGTGTGCCACAAAATCAACATAAAAAGGATCCCCAATGGGTTGTGGAAGACCTGTAACTCCTCTTGCTTTTTGACCTGTTCGGCAAACTACACCTAAACCTGCAACACCACCTCCTCCTGTGCTAAATACATGTCCTACATCATAATTAGCATTCCCAATAATTAAATCTAAATTATTCTGATTCTGACCCAACATTGTGAAGCCATTATTATTTGTATAAGGATCAGTTACCGAATTAGTATAAATAAGAGTATCATTATTAGCAACTAAAATCATTCTAACTGCTACTTCATTTTCATAGATTTGATTAATTCTGTTCATCGCAACTACAACTGCATTCATTCCTGCAGTAACTGTTCCGCCATGGAAAGTTGTATATTCACCTGTTGCAGCAAGAGCAAGGCGGTAAGTTCTTAATTGCTCTCCTATTCTATATCCTATTCCATTTGAAACAAGATTTCTAATCTCTTCGGCTATTTCCTGTTCCGTTACCGGACCTTCACAAATAAAACTATTGCCTGGTAATGGCTGATAATCTTTTTTATAATAGCTTATATAATTGATAATGTTTCCAAAGCTATAGGGGTCAATATAAATAGTTCCATCTATAGTACGTATCATAGCATGAAAACCCATCGGGGTAAAATCAAATCTTACATTAAAGATACCCTCAGTTAATGCATACCCTATATAAGTTTTTAATTCAGGAAATTCAGCCGCAAGATTTTGTTCCATTATTGGAGATTCAAGAATATTAAATAGAGCAAATCCACCATTTGGAAGAGGCAGTTCAAATATTATTCTTGATGTTCCTGCTTCCGGGCTAAACTCAAGTGGTGCCTGATCGAGAATATTTTTTAACCCGGTAATATTTAATGAAAGTGTTCTATACTCTAGCGGAATGATCTGCCTGTTTTGGTTATCAATAATTGAGCTTTCATTAACATCCTGCCAAATGCTGCTCGTGTTAGTTTGTGCATAGAAGGGTAAAATTGCCGAAATAAAAAAGAGTGTAAAAAAGATTTTAAATTGGTTTTGAAAAATTTGTTGGAAGAGATAAGTAGTAAATTTTCTTGTTTTCATAAAACTCCTAAATGAATAATTAACACAAATATAAAGTTGTCCTTTTATAATTCAAAAGAAAATCAGATTTTTTTAATTAAATAAAAATAAAATTCTGCTGAATAAAATTAAGAACTGTTCTCTTCTATCCTGCAGATAGATCTGAAGCTGCAAAACCTGCAAATTTTATTCTCCCTGTCATTTAATTGTGTAAGATGAAATTTGCCTGCACTAATTGATTCCACATATTTTTCTACAGAATTGAGACATATCGCAATTAAATTTTCTGTTGTTGTCTTATTTGTAGACAAGTTTTTAACTGACAATCTTCCAAAACTTTTCTCATTATACTTTAAAGAATAGATTTCCGCACCCGCAGCTTCATAATCTTTGTTTAGCTGGGCTTTAATCAATTCTTTTGCAGCATACATATATAAAGGAAGCTGGAGAGAAATTCCTGTTTCGAGATCCTCATTTGTGGGTCTTCTGCCGCCAAGTTTATAATCAATTACTCTGAATTCACTTTCATCTGAATTCAGATCAATCCTGTCTATTTTTCCTCTGATTAAAACTCCTTTTGCTTTTAAATTTTTAATTGAGTCAGGTAAATCTTCTTTATCAATTCTACCGAAGCTTACTTCAAGAAATTCGGGGATAAATCCATCATTCTGTGTTCTTTCCTGTTTAAGAAATTCAAAAAGAATGGAGCTTTCTTTTTTATTGTTTAACCCGAGAATTTTTTCTCTCTCATAAAAGCTTAAAGGTGATTTAAAATTTGCCTCATCAATTTTTTTTCCCGCGATAGAAAAAAGCAGTTCTCTTGCAAAATTAAATTCATCGTCAGAACATTTGAAAAGAATTATTCTTTTTTCCTTCAATTCCTTATAAAACTCATAAAAAATATTATGAAGCAGGCTTCCCATTTCAAGTGCTTCAACTTCTTCAGTTGGTTCATCAATTTCTTCAAGTCTGAGTATTCTTTCAGCAAAATATTTGTATGGACATTTTGCATAAGTCTCAAGCTGTGAAATTGAATACTGCCTGAATCTTAGATCATTTAACCAATCTTTATCTTCATTTTTTAATGATTCATAAATGTCTCCAACAAATGGAGAATCTCCATACATTTCATCTCTTCTTAAATTGCTAACCTTCTTTGCATTTTCAATATCTTCGGTAATTACAGAAATTCTTTCACCATATTTTTCTCTTAATATTGAGGTCTCAACTATACCGGCAAGTTTTAAGAGTTCTTCCTTAGAATAAATTGTATTTCTATAATCATTTTCGGATTTCTCCTTAACACTAAAAAGATTTCTAAA
>JAUSIA010000082.1 GCA_030648225.1 Ignavibacteria bacterium
GTTAGAGCACCAGGTTGTGGCCCTGGGGGTCGTGGGTTCAAATCCCATCGCTCACCCAAAGAGCAATTAAAAATGCAAAATTAAAAATTAAAAGTGTTTTTTAATTTTTAATTGCATCTGGCCCCATCGTCTAATGGTTAGGACCTCGCCCTTTCACGGCGGTAATAAGGGTTCGAATCCCCTTGGGGTCACTAAAGTCCCGATTTTATTCGGGACTTTTTTCATTAATCTCCGATTCGAACAGATTTATCCTTCTCTCAGCCGTTTGATTTCTAATTAAGAATTAAAAATATTATCTTTGTATATCATGATTACAAAAAATATTTCAATTTGATCTTCCATTAGATACAATCTCTGACATAACTGTCATAACCCTTTTCCTATTTAATTATCACGAAACAGGTTTTGAAGAATGAGTTTTTTGAAAGAAATTCAAAAAAGAAGAACGTTTGCAATCATAAGCCACCCGGATGCTGGAAAGACCACTTTAACAGAAAAGCTTCTCTTATTCGGAGGAGCAATCCAGGTTGCAGGTGCTGTTAAATCAAATAAGATAAGAAAGACTGCAGTATCAGATTTCCTTGAAATTGAAAAGCAGAGAGGAATTTCCGTTACAACTTCCGTAATGAATTTTAATTACAATGGAGTCAAAATAAATCTGCTTGATACTCCGGGGCATAAAGATTTTGCTGAGGATACCTACCGGACTTTAACCGCAGTTGATAGTGTAATATTGGTTATTGACTGTGTTAAAGGAGTTGAAGAGCAGACTGAAAAACTTATGAATGTCTGCCGAATGCGGAATACTCCTGTAATTGTTTTTATAAATAAACTCGACAGGGAAGGCAGGAACCCGATTGAACTGCTTGATGAAATTGAAACTAAATTAACTATAAAAGTCAAACCATTAAGCTGGCCCGTTGGTATAGGTATAAGCTTTAAAGGAGTCTATAATATTTATGAAAATACATTCAGCTTCTTTAAAGCTAATAAGCAGAAGATTGAAAAGGATGTAGATAAATTCACAAGCACAGATGATCCGGGGTTACAAAAGTTATTTGGAGACGAAGCAAAAATATTAGCTGAAGAGATTGACCTTGTTAACGGAATTTATGAAAAATTTAATACTGAAGATTATCTGGATGGAAAACTCGCTCCCGTATTCTTTGGCAGTGCTTTGAATAACTTTGGTGTAAAAGAACTGCTGGACAGCTTTATAAAAATAGCACCAGGTCCTCAAAGCAGGGAAACTACAAAAGGAATATTAGAACCAGCTAATAATAAATTTTCCGGTTTTGTTTTTAAGATACATGCTAATATAGATCCAAGACATAGAGACAGGATTGCTTTCTTAAGAGTCTGTTCAGGGAAGTTTGAAAGAAATAAATTTTACTATCATGTAAGATTAAACCGCGAAATAAAATTTGCCAACCCTGCGGTATTTATGGCTCAGGATAAAAGCCTGATAGAAGAAGCTTACCCGGGAGATGTTATAGGTTTATATGATTCCGGGAATTTTAAGATTGGCGATACCCTTACCGAAGGTGAACAATTTATGTATAAAGGAATTCCTACTTTCTCACCGGAAATATTCAGGGAACTCTGGTTAACAGATCCATTTAAATCAAAGCAATTGGGAAAAGGAATATTGCAGCTAACTGATGAAGGGCTTGCTCAGGTTTTTATACAAACCAACGGTAACAGGAAAGTTGTTGGAACAGTAGGGGAGCTTCAATTTGAGGTTATACAATACCGTTTGTTAAATGAATATGGTGCAGCCTGCCAGTTCCGGCATTTAAATTATTACAAAGCCTGCTGGGTAGTATTTGATGATGAAAAAGATATAGATGAATTAATGCGGATCCGTTCTCACAATCTCTTTTATGATAAACATCAGAACCTGGTATTTATGGCTGAATCTCCTTACCAGTTGAATGCAGTAAAAGAGAATAATCCCAAAGCACAATTTCTCTTTAACATTGAGCATAATACGGAAACAGTGGAACTGGATAAAGTTGCCTAAAAAATCTATTGCCATTCTGAACGGAACGAAATGAATTGTCCGAAGGACTCCTTCGGAGAAGAAATCTGACTAGAGACTCTTCGCTTGCTCAGTGTGACTTTTCTTTTGAATTAATCTTCCAGTATTTCTTTTACCCGTCCTATTTCACCTGTTTCAAGCCGGACTTTAATTCCGTGGGGATGCTGCGGGGATTTTGTAAGAATATCTTTTACATATCCTTCTGTAAGTTTGCCTGTCTGCTGATCTTCTTTTAAAACAATTTTTACTTGCAAACCGGATTTTATATCCCTGCGTTTTATACCGTTCATCAATCTTAAGTTTTTATTCACAAATTAATTGTTCAATAAATAAGAGATTGTCAAAGGATAAGAAATTGTCATTACGAGGAGTTTACGACGAAGCAATCTTAAATTTTGTGTAAAAAATGAGATCACTCGGATCATGACTTCCTCGCCCACGACGGACGGCCGCTCACGCCGGTGGGGCGAGCTGATCGAGGACGCGCGCCACCGCAGATCAGTGAGCCTCAGATGCGCCCGGCGGGCGATATCTGACCGATGCAACGCGCCCAAGCGCTTCGAGCGTCTCCTCAACGGTTAACAGGACGGTCGTTTCGAATTTCGACAAGGCCCCTCCGGTGCTGATCGCAATCGCGACTGTCGCCATAGATACGTTGTCGGGGGCCTCCCAGAGGCTGTACGCGTCGTATTCGCCGAATGCATACCAGAACCCGTGGAGCTTCCCGCCAACCGACTCGATATAGCTCTTGGCGGCCTCCCGGCGGTCTTCAGGATTTTTGGCCAGCCGTGCCCACGTCTCGGGCGTGTAACTGAACTGCGTGAGATAGAGCGGCATCGTCTCATCCTCCTTCCTCCCGACTAAAATCGGGATCGTGATGACAAAATTACTTTTGAGTTAATCCATTCTATTTGATTTATCTTTTACCATTTTTTGCTTCGGGATTTTCTGACCCATCTTTTTTTTGAATCCCTGGAGAAATGGAAGGAACCTGGTTTTTTTGAAGCTTTGAATTTCTTTACAGGAATTTCAATACTGTTATTTTCTGCCTCACCTGATTTATAAGGATGATCATCAATAACAGGAATAGGAGTTTTTATTAGCCTATTTATTTCTTTAAGATAATATCTCTCTTCAGCATCGCAGAATGAAATTGCAGTTCCACCCAGCCCGGCTCTTCCAGTACGACCGATACGATGAATATACATTTCGGAGAAATCAGGAATATCATAATTAAATACATGCGATAATTTTTCAATATCAATTCCTCTTGCAGCAATATCAGTTGCAACAAGCACTCTTGTACGATTAGATTTGAAATTATTTAAAGCCCGCTGCCTTGCCTGCTGCGATTTATTTCCGTGGATAGTATCTGCATGGATCTTAGAATCATTTAAAAATTTCGTTACTGAATCAGCCCCGCGCTTTGTTCTTGTAAATACAAGTGCAGAAGAAACATTTTCATTTTTCAGAATATGGATAAGCAGATTTTTTTTATCCGGTCTTGAAACAAAATAAACAGCCTGTTTAATCACTTCAATTGTTTTTGAATAAGGAGCGATTTCAATTTTTACCGGATCAGTTAATATTGTATTAGCAAGCTTTACAATTTCCGGCGGCATTGTTGCCGAGAAAAAGAGCGATTGTCTTTTGGCAGGAAGTTTTGCAAGTATTCTTTTTATATCGTATATAAAACCCATATCCAGCATTCTGTCTGCTTCATCTAAAACAAGAGTTTTAACAAATTGTAGATTTAAACTTCTTCTTGAAAGATGATCTAAGATTCTTCCAGGAGTGCCAACAACAATCTCTGCATTTCTCATTTCATCCATTTGTCTTCCCATAGACATTCCGCCATAAACCGAAATAACTCTTAGTTTTTTCTCTCCTAAAAACTTTTTTAATTCTTTTGTAATTTGAACTGCTAATTCTCTTGTAGGAGCAAGGATTAGTCCTTGTATTCCATAATCTGGTTTTGAATTATGTATTATTCCTGTTCCAAAAGCAAGAGTTTTTCCAGAACCAGTTGAAGCTCCAGCTATAACATCTTTACCCTCGAGAACTAAAGGAATTGCTTTTTCCTGGATTTCACTAGGGGTTTCAAACCCTAATGTTTTAATTGCATGTAGAGTATGTTCACTAATACCTAATTGTCTAAATTTTTCTGGCATTTTCCATTAATTTTCTATTTTATTTGAATAAACTTGTTAAGAAATAGCTGAGTATTTCTTTGACAGGATTAGTTAGTTAGCTAATCTTTAATTTATCTTTATATTAATATATCTGAAAATTAGTTTATAAATGCTTGGATTTTTTAATAAAGAATATTTGAGCTTATAATCTTAAACTTGAGAAGCTTCGCTAACTCAAGTTCTTTTTAATTATAGATAGTTGATAGATGAGATAATATAAAATTTTATAGATTAAGCTATGAATAATTCTTCTCAAGCTAAACAATACTTCTGTATAACTAAAAAAGACTATCAGATATTGA
>JAUSIA010000085.1 GCA_030648225.1 Ignavibacteria bacterium
ATAAATTAATCTTTTAGTTGCATCAATTGCTGTTTCACTTTTTCCTTTAACTAATTCTGTCTCTGATAAAATTTGAGTTCTTATGGATTTGAATAAAACTTTGTAAGGAAAAATTTCAACTTCAAGAAATCCAAGCAAATTATATTTATGAGCATGAGCATCAACACCACCAATTCCTACAACTCTTCTTTTAAGATTAAGCTCATCCCATAATTTTAATGTTTCCTGCTGAGGAGCTATAATTGATCTTAAAGGATGAAGAAAAGCCTGGTATTTATTCTGCTCTGTAAGATTTTCCATCCACTCGGACATATGATTCCAGATTTCAATTCCGGTAAAATCTTCAGAATCCCATTCAACCCAGGGATAAGGATGATGCTCTTTCATATGTTTTCTTTTCTCATGAGGATGGGCTATAAAACCAATTCCGCCCTCTTCTCTAACTCTTTTAACATACTGTTTAGCAGAAAGCCTTGTTGAATATGCTTCATTAATTCCAAAAGCGAGGTAATGGTTTATATTGTTTTTATCATTAATCTCACACCCAACCAGAATAAAAGTATTTTTATACCAGCCTTCGTATCCTTCCTTCATAGCTCTAAGAGTATTATGATCAGTAAGGATTATAAAATCCAAACCAATTTCAGATGCAGCCAGAGAGATTTCTTCTACTTCTCCGCTTCCATCTGAAAAGACTGAATGCATATGTATTGCACCAATGTATTCGAACATTGCAATTAAAAAATTATAAATGAAAAATTATCACCGCTTAGCGGGATTCCGCAAGGCGGAAAAAATTTCTAGCAAAGCGGGAAGAAGTCTTTGGCTGAATAACTCTTAATCCGGTTTGCGGTATGAAAATAAGCGAAATGAATTTCGCTTTACAAATTTCGCACAGACTTAAGTCTGTGCTACGTGGTAAGATATAAAGAATTATTTACTCAGAAAAGAATAAAAGGTGGGATAGAAATGGTAAATGTCCCGAAGGGATTCCTTCGGAAGAAGATGGAGAATAAAAATAATTCTTAAATAAAAAAGGCATCCATGTTTCAGGATGCCCTTTTAAGATAATTATTAAATTTATTTTTACGGCATTGCGTAGCTTAAAGAAAGATAAGCAAATGTCGGTCCGCCGCCGCCAATATTGTTTAATCCCTGGCGTAAAACGTCTTCATTAACTGTAGCATCGAGAGAGAAGTTTCCAAGCCTGAAACCAACACCAACTGTTGCACCTTGTGGGCCAAAGAAATTGGTAACAATCCCTTCATTAACTGCAGTAGTAGATGCTTGGGTTTCAGTTGTAACGCTTTGTGTTGAAGCAACATAGCCAAATCTTGCAACAAACCAATCATTCATATTCCATTCTACACCAAGATTCCATATTGGGAATACAAATGCTGAAGTAGATAATTCCGGCATTACATTCGCTACTTCAGGTGTTGTTGAAGAAATTGTTGCAAACCCAGGGCCACCGGCTAAAAGGAAATCACCAACTTCGTAATTCATACCAATACCAACAGCAATTAAAGTAAGAGAAGGGAGATCTGTTGAAGTTGCAGTACCTGTAGAACTCGGAGTTCCTAAATCAGCCGTTCCTGAAGCAGTGACAAATGCAAATGCCGGAACAAATTCTAATTTTGATGAATATTGCCAAAATATCCTTGCATTTACAAGAATTATAGTCTGTGAAAATTCTGTTTTTTGACCAACAGCCGGTTCAAAGTCTGTGCTTGGTAATATTAAAGAAGCACCAAGATCTAAAAGAAATGAACCCGTTAACTTTGTTACAATACCAGCATTAAAACCTAATTGGCTTGCAGAGCCAATTGCTCCATTTCCAGTATCCGGTGCAAATTCATTTGTTGTTGATGCATAAGCTACTCCAAGACCGAAAGCTGTATTCCCGGATTTGAATGAGCCCATAAGTTCAAGATTATTATTTAATCCAACAACATATGTGGGAGAACCTGTTGGTGGAAGAGGAAACGGGGGAGTTGTTACTGAAAGATATGAATTGATTAGTCCAACTAATCCTGCTGGATCCAAACTACCAATTCCAAAACCAAGAAAATCATTACGGACTAACATTCCACCAAGTGCTAAACCACCACCAACATGAAAGTTAGCTGCTACAAATTGTCCCACACCACCTGGCTGAAAAGCACCCGCTGTAAATCCAAGATCACCAAATAAAAAATTGTGGTAAAAACCTGCCCATCCAGGATTAACTGTCATTACAGAAGGATCAACTACATAAGGATTGTTCCCCATACCACGTAACCTGGCAAATCCGCCAGTTTGTTCGTATTGAGCAAATGTTGAAGCAGAAACAACTAAAAATAATAACCCGAATAAAAAGTATCTTCGGATCATAATGACCTCCAAGTTTGTTGATAATTTCTAACACCTGCAAATTTTCAGGTTCTTTCGAAGGCAAACGTATTATTTTATTTATATAAAGTCAAATAAAATATGATGATTAGTAAATTTATTTAAGAATCACCATTAAAAGATGCTTCTAATTTTATTTATTGCGAAATTGGGTTTAGCGGTTAAAGCGAGTGGTAACTCCAGCAAATATTCTTCCGGAAGTTCTCTCTTTTTCAAATACTCCTTTATAAGAGATGCATAAGATTTTTTAATCCCTTGTGAATGTCATCATCATTCATCTTATTCATAGTTATATTTTCTGAAGTATCTGAATCACCCCTTTTAAGTAAAGAAAATAAGGAATACGATTGCCAGTACAAGAATTCCACTATACAAATAAAGAGGTTTAATTTTTTTCATATCATTCTCCTACAAGTCCATTTATAATCAATAATAATTGTAACTGGTATAAATAAACATAGTAAATAAAGTATCTCCCCATTTTCTATTCAATAACTTCATTTAATGTTGTATACTTTGTTGAATTTTCTTTAACCAAGTCACTCAATTTATTAAGTAATATACTAATTCTTTCATTCTGATTATCATCAAAATTTTCGTACGCCTCATTAGAGTTAAAAGTATAAATTTCCTCAAACTGGTTCTGCTTGCCTTTTACTTCAAATACTCTATAATCC
>JAUSIA010000093.1 GCA_030648225.1 Ignavibacteria bacterium
GAGTTCTTACTTATAGTAGTTTTCTTTTAAAGAAAACTCAGAATAATCCTGATTTGAATGAAGACTTAAAAGTTATTGTAAGAGAAACCAAGCGAAGCAGGGAAATTGTAAAGAGCCTTTTAGATTTTGCAAGGCAATCAGTTCCCAAGAAGAACCAGGTTAATATTAATGAAATAATTGATAGAGCAATTACGGTTGTAGAAAACCAGCTTACAATTAATCATGTTGAATTGAAAAAGAATTTTGCAAAGGATTTACCGCAAAGCACTCTTGATTCAAACCAGATGCAGCAGGTTTTTATAAATCTTTTGGTTAATGCTTCCGATGCAATAGGTGAAAAAGGTGGAAGAATAAATATTTCAACAGATTTAATAAAGCTTTCTCCCTATGGAATTACACATATCAAAAAGGCTACCTGTCCGAAGCGGCACGACCTGATGGATAATAAAATTAAAGTTGATGGAATGCCTTCTATAAAATTAAAAGTTAGTTCAAACCTGCCTACCGGACAGGCAGGCGGATATTCAGGATTTATTAATCTCGATCCTGTTTACGGAAGGAATCATCACAAAATACCTTCCTCGTTGGAAAAGCTTGATATAAATTCAATGGACTTAAAAGTTGTTTGTCCTCAATGTGAAATATCATTAATTGATTCAACTAAAAAATGTCCGGATTGCAATTCTCCGGTTTATTCACTTGAAGTTCCATCGCAAGGAAATGTTGAAGGATGTTTATCTAAAAATTGTGACTGGCAGAAGTGGGATGCTGTTGATGTTGGAGGACAAAAAGAGTATCTCGAAATTAAAATTTCAGATACAGGCTGCGGAATCCCAAGAGAAAATCTTTCCAAAATTTTTGAACCTTTCTACAGCACAAAAGGACAAAAAGGAACCGGGCTTGGACTCTCTGTAATCTGGGGAATAATTGATAATCATAACGGGACTATTACAGTTGATAGTGAGTTAAACAAGGGAACGACTTTTACAATTCATCTTCCTGCAGGAAAATTATAAAAATGAAAAAAGATTGGGACATATTAGTTGTTGATGACGAGCAGGTTGTAATTGATGCAGTTGTAAAGATCTGTTCTTCCGAAAACTATACTGTTGATTCAGCTATTGATGCAAAAAAGGCACTACAAAATTTTAGTAAGAACAATTACAAAATAATTGTCTGCGATATAATGATGCCCGGAATAGATGGCTTTGGATTTTTAGATGAACTACACAAAAGAAAAATCTCATCTCCTGTTATTATGACTACAGGTTATTCAACTGTAGAGAATGCAGTTAAATCACTTTATACAGGAGCGATAGATTTTATTCCAAAACCTTTTACAGCAGATGAACTTGTTAATTCTGTTTTGAGAGGAATGAAATACTTAGAAATTCAAACATCATTAAAAAATTATAAACGGGATACTTCTGAAATAATTTACGTGCCCTGCCCTGCAAAATATTACAGGCTTGGTTATTCAAGCTGGGCTGCTGAGGAAAATTTAGGTTCAGTTCTCATTGGCGCAACAGACTTATTTATAAAAACAATTGAGAATATTTCAGACATAGAGTTATTTCAACCCGATGAAGAAGTTGTGCAGGGAAATGCGTGTGCACATATAAAGGATAAAGAGGAAAGAGTTCATCCGCTGCTTTCGCCGGTAAGCGGAAAGATTATAGAAGTGAATGAAGAATTAAAAAAGAATAAAAGTTTAATTGAGAAAGACCCATACTTTGAAGGATGGTTTTACAGGTTGATTCCATCAGACAGTGAGTATGAGCTGAAGAATTTAATTAATTGCAGCTCGGATAGATTATAGAAGGAGATTAAATAATATAAACTCGCTTAATGCAGATTATTTATTGAGTAGCCCCGACATTTATGTCGGGGAAAAATAAACCAGATCAATCTGGACTTTAGTCCCAATTGTGGCTAAAGCCCGGGATTATCTTAGCTTATTACTCCACGACCTAAAGGTCGTGGCTATTCAAAATATACTTACTGCTTTTCGTGAGCATAAAATTCAATGGAGAAAATAAAATGGCACTATTCATATTAGCAGTAATCGTATTTATTATCGCTGATATTTTAATTCGAAACGTAAGTAAAAAAGTCAGTGAGAAAAAAGCACGCAAGGAACGTGAAGAAGTTCTTGCAGAAAGCATTAAACTTGATTTCAGCAGTGAAGCTAAATCATTAAAACGTGCTGAAGTTAAAAATCCAGTAGCAAAAATTTTATGCGTTGATGATGAGGAAGTAATCCTCGACAGCTTCAGAAAAATCTTAGTTATAGACGGATACTCTGTTGACACTGTAAATAACGGGAAGGAAGCTTTAGGATTAATTCAATCTCATCATTACGATTTTGTATTTACAGATCTGAAAATGCCGGAAATGGATGGAGTTGAAGTAACAAAATCTGTAAAACATTTAAGACCTGATATTGATGTTATAATAATAACTGGTTATGCATCAGTGGAAACTGCAGTTGAAACTATGAAGTATGGTGCAATGGATTATGTTCAGAAACCATTTACGGATGATGAACTGCTTGCATTCGTTAAAAAGGCTTTAATAAAGAGACAGAATAAAATTCAGAAACAGTTAAAACCAAAAGTTCACATCACTCATCTCGCAGATGTTAAAAGCTCGATGATGTGCGAGTTTGCAATTCCGGGCGGAGTGTTTATCTCTCAAGGCCATTGCTGGGTTAGTATGGAACAGGATGGAAATGCGAGAGTTGGTATTGATGATTTTGCTAAAAAATTAATCGGCAAAATTGATTCGATTGAATTTCCAAATCTTGGTATGGTTGTAAAGTCAGGTCAGCCGCTTTTTACAATCAAACAGGGAAACAAAACAATAACTTTCAATTCGCCTGTAAGCGGTAAAGTAATTAAAATAAATAAACCTCTTCAGTATGATGTTGAATTGCTCAACGTTACACCTTATGATTCAAACTGGGTTTGCATAATTGATGCAGAAGACCTCGATACTGAATTGAAAAATTTAAAAATTGGAAAGACTGCAGTTTCTTTTTACCAGGATGATATTGAGCATTTCATAGATCTCAGAAAAAAATCTTTAAAGCCCATTAAAGAAGGTGAATATGAGAGTGGTGAGATTTACTTTGGTGAATTAGAAGCCCTTGATGAACCAAACTGGAATAAAGTAAGCAGCGAATTTTTTAAGAGATAAGAAACCTCACCCTGCTTGCCGGCAAGTGTAACTCTTCAGTATTTCGGTAACACGGAGTTATATTATTGATTATAACTTGGTGTTACTATGAACAATTCTACAATGAACGTTATGACTGCAAAATGGTTAACCATTTTGCGCGATTATGAAAAAATTAAAGCTGGT
>JAUSIA010000095.1 GCA_030648225.1 Ignavibacteria bacterium
TCCAGCTTGATGCTTCTGCGAGAGGAATGGGAAAAATAGTATGGTATCCATGAATAACATCATTTGCGAAAAGTAACGGAATACCTAATCGTGTTTCTTCAACAGCAATTTTTTGAATTCTGTTTGCGGCTTCTGGTCCAGGAGTGCCAATTAAAAGTGACCCTACTTTGCCGCTGCGGATCAATTTTTCATTCTCTTCATTCACACCAATTTTCTGTACAAGCTGGCCGATCTTTTCATCAAGAGTCATTTTAGATAAAAGCCCTTCAACTTTTGCATCGTAATCTGACAGAGCCGGATCGAAGCGATTTTCCTGAGCAAAAACAGGGAAAAGAAATTCAGATAGGAGGAAAGAAAATAAAAAAAGAAAGGCGATAAGATTTTTGAGCAGCATAGTTCTACAGTAAAAAAAAGATGTTAATATTTTTAAGATTATTATCCAATAAATTACTTTCCCTGGAGTAATGGAGTAGTGGAGTTCATACTTATTTCCAATATTCCATTATTCCAATATTCCACCATCCCTCCGATAGAGCTCCTTCAGTTGTATAACCTAATTCAATCAGATTCCATTCCGGTAAAACCCAATCTAACCAGTCCTTCCTGTATTAAAGGATCTTTCATAACGTATTTCCAGACAAGCCCTGTCCTAAAATTTTCAATCATAATAACTATTGGTCCCTGGTCAATTCCAAGATAATCTGAATTAAACCAGTTAAGAGTTAGGTTAAAAGAATCTAAAAAACCATACTGACCCCATAAACCCTTACTGCTGTATTTTTCATTTATATTCATAAGAGTTGGAATAACTATTTCGGGAGCAAAAACTATCGAACCTGCAGCAGCGGTTGGAGCTATAGTTCCATCATCAAAATAAACAAGTTCAGGTCCGCTGGTTCCTCTTCCAGCATAACTTAAAAATTTCATCCCGTTTTTATTATAAGATTCACCGGGGCCATCGCAGGCTGTTAAACCCCAGCAGAGTGAATCATATCCTGCCCAGTTTGAAGGATTATCAATTGCATATTGCCTTTGCACATACGTTGCTCGGCGAGAGTTTTCAAAATAATCGATTCCTTTTTCTTTCATATACTTATCAACCAAACCACGGAAATCAATAAACGTGTGTGAGAACTGATGACCGAACAAAGGAGGAAATGCTGCATGTGAAAGTCCCGGATAAGGTGTTCTCCAATCATAAGAATTCAACCATGATTCATAAGCAGCTTCAACATTTGTCATTCCGCTTCCGGCAGCCAGAATATAAAGGAACAAAGCCTCGTTATATCCGCTCCATCCCATGTTGTGCATTCCCTCTTCCGGGGTCCAGCCCATTGAGATAGTATAAGCGTATTCTCCAGAAACGGGCATTTCAAAAAAATCCCAGTTTAATCTTTCTATAAGTTTGTTTGAAAGGTTGTGAATTTCATTTTCCAGGTTGTTATCCAGATTATAGTAATTCCTGGCGAAGATAATTCCCATCATCAGTAGTCCGGTATCAACTGTTGAAAGTTCGCAATCCCACCTTCTTTTCCCTGTTTTCATATCCAGGAAATGGTAAAAGAATCCCTTATATCCTGTAGAATAACTGTTCTCACTCTGCTCTGATTTCCAGAAAAACCGCAATGTGTTTAGAACTAATTGTGCTGCGTCCTTACGCTTAATCCAACCTCTTTCAACCCCAACTCCGTATGAAGCTAATGCAAATCCGACCGCTGCTATAGATGCAGGTGAATCAATTGTTGATCTATCCTTAACCAACCCGTTTTGAGGGTTTATCTCATTAATAAAATAGAGAAAAGCTCTATGCTGGAGGGTATCAATAAATTTTTCATCTGCCGGAATAAGAACATAATTAAGTTTATCGGCAGATATATAGTCAGACTTATTCTGTGCAAAGACGAAGAAGAACAAAGTATATAAAAAAATCAGGTAGATGGTCTTTATCATTTAAACTCTTAATATGAAAATAATTTTATGTTAAATCCCATTTAAATTATACCCCGTACTTAGTATAAAACAATGAGTTTCCCGAAGTCTGCCATGAATAGCCTTCGCATAGTCAAACCTGATCTTGCCTAATTTGACAAAACTATATTTTTATTTTTGGAGAACCATCTTACCGGTCAATAGTTTATTCTTACTGACAACTTTATAAATGTACACTCCCGATCCTACAGAGATATTTTGATTACTTTTTCCATCCCAGGAAAGATTAAGAGTACCCGGCGTTACTTCACCATTAAATAAAGTTTTAACTCCCCTTCCCAGTACATCGTATATGGTTACATTTATTTCCTGTGTTGCAGGAATGTTAAAAGAAATAGTCGTCGTTGGGTTGAACGGATTCGGGTAATTACCATTCAGTGTAAAATTGATTATTGAAAGATCTGACTGAGTTTGAACATCTGTTGGATCGTAAACAAATCCGATTGCATCAAGCATTGGCTGAATTTCAGGGTTCACCATAAATTTGTTCCAAAGCAACTGCGTGCGAAAATTTTCAATCATCACAATAATAGGTCCTTGATCAATCGCCAGGTAACTTGCTGCCGTCCAGTTTTGCTGTGGATTGAATGCATCCTTGAATCCGTATGTTCCCCATAGGTTCTCGCCGTAATTCCTGTAAAGATTCTTTAAAACTTCCATTGACTCTAACGGGGTGTATGGCATTGACGATAGCGCAGCAGTTGGTGTAATAGTGCCGTTATCATTACTGAATGGTGCATGTGCGCTGTATCCGAAAGGGTCATCTGAGGCGGTTAAACCCCAGGAATTATCAGAATAACCTGCAAAACCTCCGGGATTATCAATACAGTATGCTCTGTTAATAAGTGTATGGTATGTGTTGTTAACAGCATAGTTAGTGTAAGCATCTTTCTTGTTCCGCGGATCAAACCCAAGAAATGAGTAATGTGCAAAGAAAAGCGGACCACCATAGTTCCAGCCGACCTCAAGCGGATATCCGTAGAACGTTCCTCCGTTAACATAGGAAGAACTACTTGCCCAGCCATCATAGTAAAGGCTTGAAGGTACTCCGTGAGTTGGAGATGCAATTGCAAGCAGATATGTTATCATTGTTTCATTGTAACCAATGAGTTTAAAATTCATTTGCCAGCCGTAATTAGGTGACCAATGCCAGTAAAGATAATTGGTAGGAGGATCTTGTCGGTACCAATCCCATTCGACTGATTCCCAAATTTGATTTATATAAATTCGGATCGCATTTTCGGTTGTGTTGTTCTGACTAAAGTATTGTTTTGCGGTCAATAAGCCTTGTACCATAAAAGCAGTTTCGACAAGGTCACCTCCATCATCGAACTGGCTGAATGGAATTACGTTACCGGTCTCGCCATTAAGCCAATGAGAAAATGCACCATGAAAACGATCAGCTGTTGTTATCAGGAAGTCTAAGATCTGAAGCATTCGCTGAGTCCCCTCTTGTCTGGTTATAAAACCTCTTTCAATACCAACAAGTATCGCCATTATCCCAAAACCTGATCCTCCAATAGTAACAGTATTCCCCGATCCGGTTCTTTCACGTGCCAGACCCGATACCGGGTGAGCATAATCCCAAAAATATCTAAAGATGGATTCCTGCACCATATCCAATAGTTCTTCATCATTAAGTTCATGAGTAGAGGCACTTTCTGTGGTCGAAAAACCCGATTCATTCTGATTATTATCGGAGGCACTTATCTTGTATGTAGCATTGATACCAGACTGCCCAATGAAGTCTGTGAAATACCTGTCATCTTTAGAAACTGTACCGACTAAATTAAAATTACCTGATTCTTCCTTATAAATATTATAACCTTCAAGATCGGGTTCAGTATTCGGTGTCCATTTCAGATCGATGTGTCTGTCAAATCCTTTTACCAATAAACCTGTTGGTGTTGCCGGAGGGATAGTATCGATAATCGCTGAATTCGAAATTATCCTGATTTCATCCAGAAAAACTGTGTGTTCTTCAGCATCAGAATCATCCTGTCCGAAGAAAATTGTTTTAATAATAGTAAAATCCACATTTGGAGAAGTATTAATAAAAATATCTACGGGTAGTGAAATTTTTGTCCAAACATTCTGCTGAATATCCGCTGTATAGTCAGATATTTTTTGATGTGTTGATCTGGTATTTGTGTTATCTTCCAGATACATCGCCGGAAGTTTCAGTTTTTCCAACGGCATTTCAGAATAAAGCCAGAATTGTACGGAATCCATAATCGTAACATCCCAGGTTGGCCAGGGGGTTCCAATTGCGGCGACAGCCATACCCCAATCGCCCCCGGGGTTAGATGTCCAGTGAAGACGCAAGCTGTTCAAACCGGAATAATAATGATCTGTATCAACCGGAAATTTTTCACCAACTCGTTCAAGCAAACTAGGTGCACTTACAAATCCCCAACTCCAATCGTAAAACGTATTATCGGGGCTATCACTGAAAAATATATAAGGACCACCCTGTGCCTTAACCAATCCCTGGGTTAATAAAATAGTAAACAACGATAAAATAATTATTCTTTTCATCATGTAGCTCAATAATATTTATTAATTTCTTAGATAATAACTTCTACATCAGCATTTGTTTTGCCTAAAAGATTTAAGACGTTTCCTTCAACAGGTTCCCCATTTACCCTGATAATTGGGACTCCTTTATTACCATTCAAATTTTTAAATTCTATACAATATATTGTGCCGCGAAATTTTCTCTTTATGCTAAATTCTTTCCAATGGTCAGGAATACAAGGATCAATAAGCAAACCATCTTGCGTAGCACGAACCCCAAGGATAAATTCAACTATTACCTTTTGAAACCAGGAAGCAGAGCCCGTGTACCAGGTCCAGCCGCCCATTCCATAATGAGGTGAATCAGGACCATCAATGTTTCCAGGGGTTACATACGGCTCGGCTGCATATTCATCCGGGTTCATTCCATTATTGATAGGGGATAATCTTTTGTACACTTCGAAAGCATTTTTATTATCCTTTAAGATAGAATATGCCCAGATTGCCCAGGTTGCTGCATGAGTATATACTCCTCC
>JAUSIA010000097.1 GCA_030648225.1 Ignavibacteria bacterium
AGAGATATGCCATTGTGCGATAACAGATGAACAAGGTGAACTATTACATTACAAAATAAAAGATCCATCGTTTCATAATTGGCTGGCACTTGCTCTTGCAGTTCGAAAAAATGAAATATCCGATTTCCCGGTCTGCAATAAAAGTTTTAACCTTTCTTACTGCGGGTTTGATCTTTAGGAATTGAAATGATAAACACAGTTAAAATATTAAAACATCAGGGCAGGCAGTTTATAAAAGATGTTTCCAAAGTAACTCTCCTACCTCCGTTTCGCGGAAGACCAATAATTTCAAAAGAAAAAGTTGATGAGAATGAGTTAGTAAGTTTATGCCCTACCGGAGCGATCTCTTCCAATCCTGTTAAGATTGATCTTGGTAAATGTACTTTTTGCGGAGAGTGTGCCTTTCACTTCCCTAATAAAATCTCATTCACAACTGATTATAAAATTGCGACTAACGACAGAAATAATTTGATTGTTAGAGATGGCGAAGATAAACCGATTGAATTAAATCCAGCAGTGATAAGAAAAGAAATATCTTCATTCTTTCACGGTTCGTTAAAATTAAGACAGGTATCTGCAGCTGGAGATAATAGTGCAGAACTTGAGCTAAATGCTGCAGGCAATGTTAATTTTGATATGGGAAGATTCGGAACTGAGTTTGTTGCCTCTCCGCGGCATGCTGATGGAATAGTTATCACCGGACCCGTTTCAAGAAATATGGCTGAGCCGCTTCAGATATGTTACGATGCTGTTCCTGATCCCAAAATAATTATTCTCTGCGGAGTAGACGCTATAAGCGGAGGGATTTTTGCCGATAGCTCTGCCCTTAACAGAGAGTTTTTAGAGAAATATAAAATTGATCTTTACGTCCCGGGAAATCCTCCTCACCCGCTTACATTTATTAATGGCATTTTAGAATTGATAAGAGAAAGAAAGTAATTCTATTCAAATTTTTTTAATAAATGTCATAGTGAGCGAAGTCGAACAAATGTCAAATAAAAATATTATGGAAATTAAAAGATGAATAAAAATTTTTTATATATAGTATTTTGTTTTTGTTTTGCTACAATTACAGTCTTTACTCAAACCACAACGAGGGAAGTTGCAGTAACAATTGATGACCTTCCGGTAGTTTCAATGACAAAGGATATTAAATTTTATCAGCAGATTACAAAAGACTTACTTGGTAAACTTAAAAAGTATAATGTACCTGCAATAGGTTTTGTAAATGAAGGGAAGCTTTATGAAGATGATAAGCTTGTTGATGAAAGAGTTGACTTGCTCAGGCAATGGCTTAATGCAGGTTTAGAATTGGGCAATCACACTTATTCTCACCAGAGTCTTAATAGAATTCCCGCTAAAGATTTTATTGAAGATGTTTTAAAAGGTGAGAAGATTATTAGAAAATTATTTTATGATACCAGTAAGGCGTTAATTTACTTTCGTCATCCGTTTTTGCACACTGGTAGAAATGAAGAAACGAGGGATTCGCTTAATGAATTTCTTGAAGAACATAACTATAAAATTGCCCCGGTAACTATAGATAACTCAGAATGGATTTTTGCCCGCGCTTATGAAAAAGCTTTTATTGATGATGATTCATTAATGATGAAAAAAATTGCCGATGAATATATTCCTTATATGGTGAGCAAGTTTGAACATTTTGAATTTGTCTCCAGAGAATTATTTGGTTATGAAATAAAGCAGGTGTTACTTATTCATGCAAATAAAATTAATGCAGATCATTTTGATAAACTTGCAGAGATGATGATTAAGAGAGGTTACAAGTTTATTCCACTCAAAGAAGCGCTTGAAGATAAAGCATACAACTCTGCTGATTCATTCTTTGGTGCAGGCGGAATTTCCTGGCTGCACAGGTTGGCTTTAACAGCAGGTAAAAGTAAGGATATATGTAAAACTGATTTGCCCGCTCCTGATTTTGTTAAGAAATATGCGGGGGTAGAGAATGAATAATTGCGGGTTGTTAAATTAGCTTTTTCTTTACCATCATAACTTTCAAAATTTCAACAGGAGATTTCCTAAAAAATCCATTCGGGAGGAATTAAATTGTTGAATTGATTGCACAGATGAAAAGAAAGAAGATTCAGTCCTACCGGAATGAGAAAATAAAATTTGATTAAGCCTAATAATTATAGAGCCACTACTTTTCTCTTACCATTTTTTGACATTTCCATGACAACTCACCAAAAATGATGAAATATTTTACAACAAGTAAAGGGAAACTTCTCTTAATTTTTGAACAACCTTGGGAGTTAATATGAAAATTATAAAAATCCTGTCATCTGAATTTTATTTAAGAATAACCATAGCTTTCTCTATAATATTTTCACTCAGCTCCTGCACAACAATAACAGATACTTTATGTACAGGATGTTGAGGTAAAAGGTCCCATTAACCAGCCACCAATAAGAGTAACAGGCAGAGATTCTGCTTCTTTTACGATCTCACCAAAGTTTTTTGTTAATTCTAATAAGAGTTATAACGGATTAGTTGAGGGACACACACAGGTTAACTCAGAAGGTATTTTTGAGGTTGATACTATCAGGAGTGGCGATGAGGTAACTTACAGAGAACCCCCCGGTGTTAACACAGGTTCAAAAATTTGAAGGAGATGAAAAAGTCAACTCGGTAATTCTTTCAAATGGAGAAAAGATTAATTGCGATCTGGTTGTAATTGGAGTTGGCGTTATGCCCGCAACAAATTTTTTTAAGGGAATTAATCT
>JAUSIA010000099.1 GCA_030648225.1 Ignavibacteria bacterium
TCCAGCTGTAGTAATTCAGCATCTCAACCGGATCTTCACTGTTCTGTAAATAATCCGAGATTACTTTTTGCCAGAAACCATTTTCCTTTAAATTTAATTCTCTTTGCCTTCTCTGGGTCTCCTTAATTTTAGTCATCACCACGTCATCAGGTCCTAAAGTTTTTATCGAATCAAGCACGCTGTAAAAAGCATTCACGAGTTCATCAACTCTTTCAGGGTTGCAGCCGAAACCAAAATTAATGTTGTAATGACTGTTAGGTATCCTGTAGATCTGTTGGTAAGCATAAACACCGTACGTTCCGCCTTTATCTTCTCTTAATGCTTCTCTCAGTTGTATATTCAGCACATCTACAAGCGATTCCATTAAATACTCATTCTGCCTGCTCCATTCCATATCACCGACATAATTAATTGCCACTGAGCTTTTCTGCTCGATACCTTTTCTTACTTCTTTATTCAAAGTTCCTCTTATATCCTTATACTTAAGGTCTATTGGCTGTTCATTACTGTAAAATGAAGGAAGTCCGCCGAGGTATGTTTCAACCAAAGGTTTGAAAACAACGGTATCAATATTTCCTACAAAAACAAAAGTAAAATCACCTGCATCTTTGAAACGATCTTCAAATATGCTTAACGATCTTTCAGGATTTATCTCTTCTATCATATCAACTGTATATGGTCTTGACCGGAAATGATAATTTGCTACTGTTAACTGCAAAGTATCCTGGAAAACGGACTGCGGGTCGTTGCTTCTATTTTCAAGATAAGATTTCATTTTTGATTTAAGAGATAAATATCCCGTTGAATCAATTCTGGGTGAAGTGAAGTAAGTATATACAAGCTGGAAAAATGTTTCGAGGTCTTTTGGGCTTGCATTACCATAAAAACCTTCATAATAATAATCTAAATAAGGATTTACATTTACTATTTTTCCTGAAAGGTATTTATCCAATTCAGTTTTGCTGAATCCGTTAAGGCCTGACTCACCCAAAAGCATAATCGCATTTGCTGCTGACATAAAATCTTCATTTGTAACGTGAGATGAACCGCCCGGACTAAAAGCTGTGAAAACAATTTCATCATTCTTAAAATCAGTTGGCTTTAAAAATACTTTAACACCATTTGCAAGTGACCACTCAATCATATTAAGCTTATCGATTGTTTTAGTTGAAATAACCGGGGAAGGCGAGGGGACATTCTCAACAAGCGGTTTACCTGATACTTTATCTTCATAAGCCGTTATCTTTTCTGTACTGACTTTATCAATTACTGCTGTTAATTCTGCATCTGTTGGAATCTTAAGGTTTTCTTTCTCAGGTGAATTAACCAGCACAACCCTGTTTTGATGCCTCAGCAGTTCTGATGAAACCTCATTAACTTCCTGTAAAGTAATCTGCGGGATCAATTGTTTGGCTAGTTCATATTCATCCTCTATAGATATAAAAGGATCTCCATAGAGAAACTTATTTGCAATATCATTTATTATTTGGGATGATTCAGTTTTATCCTTCTCGGCCAACTTCTGCTCTGCAATCCTTAAAAGATTTGTTTTTTGTCTTTCCAATTCAGTTGAAGTAAAGCCAAACTGTTTTACTCTTTCTGCTTCCCGAAGGAGTGCTTCAAACCCCGTTTTTATTCCTCCTTCCTTTACCATCGCTACAAGGAAGCTTATATCAGATGATTTTATAAATCTCTGGTTCCCTGCATAAGCATAAGAAAATGGGGGATTGGCTGATGTTGTAAGCTCATTCAGCCTGTCGTTAAGTATTCCATAAAATATTTTGTGCACAAGAAAGTTTTTATAACCATCTGTATCTTTTACTTCTTTAGGTGTTTGCTTATAGTATAATGCGATAGTAGAGTATTGCGCTTCTTTGTCAGATGCTATTGCAAAGTAAGTTTCATCGTGCTTCGGTATGTCGTAAACAATCCTTTCTCTTTCTTTTTCAGGAGAGCCGATATTGCTGAAATGTTGTTTTATATATCCTTCATCAGGTCAGGTCTATACCAGTCTTTATAAAAATTTATTATCGTTTCATAGTGTGCCGATTCTATTATCTCTTTCTTGCCAATTGGAAGTCTTTCTGCGTATCTCGAATCTTTAAAAAGTATCGGTAGTTGTTTATCGAACATACGCATATCAGCACTTCGCCCAAGTCTCCATTCTTCAATCACCACACCTCTTTCTTTATCTATTTCCAAAGTATCAAAAGAAAGATTATGTGCCCATTCCTCAAGCACTTTAAATCCATTTGCCAAAATATCAACGCTGTCTGTAGGAACTGTAAGCATATAAACTGTCTGGTCGAAGCTTGTATAAGCATTAAGCTCAGGTCCGAATTTTATCCCGAGCTTTTCAAGATAATTTATCAGCTCGTTTTTCTTAAAATTCTTTGTTCCGTTAAAAGCCATATGCTCAACAAAGTGTGCAAGACCTTCCTGGTCGTCATTCTCAAGCGTCGAACCTGCATTAACAAATAAACGAAGCTCCGCTCTCTTTTCAGGCTTTTGATTTTTCTTGATATAATATTTTATCCCGTTAGCGAGTGTACCTGTAATAAGGTCTTTATCGGCGAGCAGGGCCTGGTTTTGCGGTATTATTAAAGAAGTAAATACGAATACAAAAATTGATGTAATAGCTGTTAAGCTTTTCATAATTCCTCCCTGTAGTTTTTGTTAGAAAATATTTCTAAAATCTCTAATATAGTTGTAGATAAGAGAATAGCGATTTTTTTAAGAACACTTACTCAGCTCTTGATTTTTTACTTATTAAAGAGGTTTAGGCGTCTTGATTTTGAAAATCAAGAGACCAACCAAAACTGAAACTCCTAACGCTAACAAGATGATGACTGACATTCCGGAAAACTCAAATAAACTGAAACTATTGGCATTTAATTTACTTTCGCTCCATAACAACGAATACCAATAGAGAAATGGGATAACAGAAAGAAAGATCGCGTTTGTAAACCATAAACGTGGCTTACTCATTGTGAGAATCGCCGTCATCGCAGGATATATAATGGGATAGACAATAAGATATGCTGTGAATGGAACTCCAACTTGGTAGCAAAGGAAGAATCCGTAGTGACAAATGAACATTCCCACAAATCCCAACGAAAGTGGTAAGATGTATTTCTTCCCGATACTCATTTCATTCTCCCTCCTTTCGAATTCTATTGTGACATTGCATAGCTTCCAGAGCTAAGCTGCAATATTAAAAAATAAAATCTTCTCATAAAATTACTTTAGTTTAATCAAACCAAGTTAATATCTGACAATAAATATAATGTAATCATAAACTACCACTAACAGCAGCCATATAGACTCCAGAACTATATCCTCGTTTAAATACTGAACCATTCCTATATATAGTAACAATTGCTTCTCCTGTACCTACATTATGAGCAGAAAGGTAAACATACGTTCCTGGTGGTTTTAATTCAGAAAAATTATATGTCCACGGAACTGAAGCATTTTCAATTAGTGAGGTTTCAGCACTCTCATTTTGAAAAGTTATTAAAACTATTTTAGCAGTTCCGGTAACCTCGTATTTTACTGAGTATAGAACAGGTTCAGTACTATTTTCACAATTTGGGATGACCAGTAATATAAATAAGCTTAAAACAATAACAATTGTATTTTT
>JAUSIA010000100.1 GCA_030648225.1 Ignavibacteria bacterium
GCATAACCTGTTCTTATTTCATCCTCTCTCAAATCGCCGGATAAAGCATTAGCTTTTTTTCCGTCAACTCTTTGTTCAAATGCTCTTTCATATAAGAATCTGATTCCTCCCTCAAGATCATTTTTAATATCGCCTAAGAAATAGTTTATATAGATTCTTGGTTCAATTCCCGCAACTTCAAATTCCCTGTTCCTGTTTCCGGTACTATTCCGCATGTAAATTGCGCCATTAGAAATAGATGTATCTCCAAATACAACTCCGGTACCATTTGTTATTGGGCTTCTGCTGAAATCCTGGCGAAGCCAGTTTCTTGTTGTTGTATATCCAAACAGGGTTGTTCTCAAATAAGCATTCTCAGAAAAGAAATAATCGTGTGTCAAACTTGCTGAGTACCTTCTTATATCTAATTGATCATAAGGAGCTATCACTGGAAAATATTCACCTTTAGCATACATTGTTTGGGTGATTCCAATATATGTAGAATTTGAGATTTCATCATAAGCACTTAACTTAATACCGATTCTTGATTTATCTCCAATCTGGAATTTTACTTTAGCTGTTATATCATTGATATCAAAATTAGTAATCCCGATTTTATCAGCCTGTTTATGCAGAAAGTTGAAATTCACCCCAATATTTTCAAATGTTGTACCGTAGCTCGCCTGTCCCATAAAATACCCTTCTTCACCTGCTGTAATATTTAATTTTGTTCTTTGCTCAACCGGAGGATCTTCAGTTATATAATTAATTACCCCTCCAATTGTCTGAGGGCCAAAAAGAATTGAACCGCTTCCTTTTAATATTTCAATACTTTTCATTCTATCAATTGCCGGCGTATAATACATCTCTGGTTCCCCATAAGGTGCAAGAGCAATCGGAACACCATCTTCCAGCATTAAAACAGTTCTGCTTCTGTCAGGATCTAAACCTCTTATTCCAATATTTGTTCTTAAGCCAATGCCTTCTTCATCAACCACATGAACACCTGAAATTTTTCTAAAAATTTCATTCCCGCTTAATGGCTGTGTTTGTACAAGCACTAAACCTGAAATAAAAGCTGCAGAACCGGGAATTCTGTTAATAAGGGAAGGGCTTCTTCCAATTATATCTATTTGGGGAAAATCATAAGTTTTTATAAGCGTATCTTTTTTAACTATCTCTCCTTCTTCTTCAGAAAAAATAAAATTAACAGGTAATAATAGAATAAATAAAATGATTAGAAGTTGATTCATATATATCTCCAGAAAAAGATTATTATTATTATTTAGACTAAATCTAAATAATCATAAAATAGTTGTCAAGAAAAATTTTTTATAATGTTAAAATATTTAGGGAAGTAAATAGTCTTTATAGGTAAACTAAACTGAAATGGAACTGGATTTGCTGTTGGATTTTTCAAGCATTGAAAGAACCACTCCTTCTCTTAAGGCATATTCTGAAATGATCATTTCTTTTATATTAAATAATTCAAATGATTTTTGCAGAATTAAAAGGCCGGCAGGAATTATATCTGCTCTTTTATATTCCATCCCTTCAATGTTTACTCTTTGTTCAGGAGTTTTCTTAGCAAGTATTTCATTTGTTAATTTCTCAAGTTCCTCTTTTGTAAATACAAACTCATTCAAAGATTCATTTTTGATTCCGGATTTTTTATATTTTATCATTCCTGCAACCGCAAGGATTGTACCTGAAGCACCAACTGCATAATCAAAAGATGCATTAAAATTTATATTCTCATTTGACTTGATCTGATGTTCTATATATTGTTTGCATTTTTTAATTACTTCATCATTCAATACAAAATCAGGAAAGAATTTCTTGCTTAACCTTACTGCTCCTATTTTTATACTTTCTCCAAAAATAATTTCATCGTTCTGCCCAAGAATAAACTCCGTACTTCCTCCACCAATATCCAAACATAGAAGTTTTTTATCCTTATAAGGCAAGACTTTTCTAATACCTTTATAAATATATTCTGCTTCCTTTCGTCCATTTATTACTTCAATATCAATACCTGTTTCAATCAATGCTTTCTTTAAAAATTCCTGCCTATTATCTGCTTCTCTGACTGCGCTTGTCGCAACAGCATGTATTTTAGCATCATAAAAATCCATAAGGTTTTTAAATCTTTTAAGAATATTAATTCCTTTTTCTATTTCTTCATCGCTTATATGGTTTAATTCACTTCCTTTTTGAGAGCCAAGCCTTATAACTTCTTTTTCCCTATCAATTATAGTTAAAGAACTATCTTCTTCAGCCTTAACTATAATTAGGTGAAAAGAATTAGTACCAATATCAACTGCAGCGAAATTCTTACTTTGCAATTTTTATTTCCTTCCTGTATTCTGCCAATACAATTTTGCAAAGATTAAATACATCATCTACTGAAATATCATCAATCAATTCGCTTTTACGTATGAAATATTTGTTGGCTCCTATAGGTGCCCAATTATAAGGATTAGTCGTACCAAAAACTGAAATCTGCGGCGTGTTTGTTGTTCCAGCTACATGCATTATCCCGGTATCATTACCTATGAAAAGATCAGAGCACGAGATTAATGCAGCAACTTCAGGAATTTTTTTGTTAATAAAAGAAAATATTTTGAAAGAAACATTCACCTCAACGAACCTGATAAGTTCTTTATCTGCAGAACTTCCGGTGAGATAGAATTTTGCGGGATAATTTTCATTAAGCTTTTTTATAAGTGATGCATATTTAAATATAGACCATCTATTGGGAATTTTTGCCGCACCAACATGTAACCCGATAAGATAATCACTCTTTTCATGCTTCATATTTGAAATAAATTTTTCCGCTTCTTTTAAATCCTCTTCATCAAAAGTAATTTCAGAACGGTAGTTTGTTGTGTTAACTCCAAATGGTCTTGCAATATCAAGACTTCTTTCAGAAATGTGAGAATCAGGATGCCTCCGCCAGTCAAGTGTAACTCTTCTGTCAAAAAAGAAATCGCTCTCATTTTTTCTTCCATCAAGATATTTTGGACCAATCCTTATTTTTGAATTAGAAAGTCTCGCAATCAAGTTACTCGTAAAAGAGATTGAAACAGTAACAGGCACTATAACAACATCATAAGATTCTTTTAAAACCTGAATGAATTTATTAAAGTAAAAAGGATTATAAATTTTCTTCTTATCAAAGATGAAAAGCTTGTCTATGTATTTGTTCTTTACTAAACCGGGATAATTAAATGGACTCACAATTAGTGTTAAATGGCTTTCAGGATATGTTTCTTTAATTGCCCGGAAAAGTGAAACGCCTGCAAGCAAATCCCCAAGCTGGTTATGCTGCCTTACAATTAAAAATCTTTTCGGATTACCTAAATTGCTGCTCTTATTTTCTTCAACAGAAAATAATTTTTCAAATACAGTCAATACAAGCTTTGAAAGTATTTTATTTTTTGCCATCAGGATTTAGTTATTGTTTTTCTTCTCCTCATCAGATTTTATCTCAGTATACTTTGCATCTTCAACATTTTCATACTTGTTTTCTTTTCTGCCCATCCTGGAATTATGAATTTTCGTTTTAGATGGTGAATTAAGAGATTTAAAAACTAATTTGATGACATAATAAACAATAAAAAAAAGTAATAGATATAATAAAAATCTCATAACATTCTCCGTGCTTCCGGCTTAAAATATTCTGTAAAACCTCTGTCTTCCCTGAATATCTGTTTAAATAATTCGTTAAAGTCTTCCTCCTTTTGTACAAAATCAATTTCAGATGCATTTACTATTAAAAGAGAAGAATTATTAAATTTGAAAAAGAAATTATTATATGCTTCGTTTAATTCTTCGATGTAACTTCGTGTAAGATTTCTTTCTAACTTCCTGCCCCGTTTTTTTATGTTATACATTAATCTATCAACACTTGATTGAAGATAAACTATAAGGTCTGGTTTTCGAAGATTTCTTTCGAGTAGAGGAAAAATTGATTCATAAAGCTTCAATTCTTCCCCGGATAAATTCAGGTAAGCAAATATTCTGTCTTTCTCAAAAATGTAATCGCTGACAAAATGTTCCATAAATAAATTGCCCTGGTTTAATTCTTCCTGCTGTTTAAAACGATTGATAAGAAAAAACATTTGGGTTTGAAATGCATATCTCTTGCGGTTTGAATAAAAATGTTCAAGGAAAGGATTGGTTTCAAATTGTTCAAGGATTAATTCTGCATTAAGTCTTTCCTTAATTTTTTTGGCAAGTGCAGTTTTACCGGCACCAATAACACCTTCAATCGCAATATATTTTACTTCAGAATTGTTATTCAATTATCGTTAACCAAAAGTTTTCAGGTAATTTTCTGATTATACATTTTTCAGAATCAGGTACCGTAATATCACAAATTTTTTGCTTTAATTCAGGGTGAATCAGATCCGGATCAATTTCACAAAGAGGCACAAGAACAAAATCTCTATTAGTAATTCCTTTATGCGGAACGGTAATTATTTCATCAGAATAAACAATATTATTATAGAAAAGAATATCAAGGTCTATTTCTCTATTACCCCATTTCTCAGTTTTACTTCTGCCGAGTTCTTTTTCAATTCCTTTGAGAAATTTAAAAAGATCAATGAGTGAATATTCAGTTAATATCTTTATTACAGCATTCAAAAAATTTTCCTGCTTAAGGTTTCCCAATGGTTTGGTTTCATATAAAGATGAAGATAATTCAACTTCACATTGCTGCTTTATATTATTAACAGCTTTTCTTAAATAGCCAAGCTTATCCCCTTTGTTGGAACCGAGTGCTATGTAGGCTGTGTTTTTTATCTTGCCTCCGATAATAATCGCAGTGTGCACAGAGCAAAGTGCATAGTATTAAAAATTATTCCAGACTAACTTGAAAATACTTATGCCATACGCTTTGCTCTATGCCATTTCGCTTCTTTCCTTAACAACTTCAACTTCAACGTGATCTACCACTCCTCCCAGCGGAGGATTATTTTTTCTTACTCTTACTGCTACTTTTTCTATACCTTTAAATTCTTTTAAAAGTTCGTCGGCGATTTTCATTGCAAGAGCTTCTATCAAATAATATTTCTGCTCTAATGCAAGATGATAAACAAAAGTATAAACTTTGTGGTAATCAATTGTTTGAGTTAAACTATCATCCTTTGCTGATTTACTGAAATCGGTATAAATATCAACATCGGCTTCAAATTTACCACCAACACTTTGCTCTTCAGATCTGACCCCATGATATCCGTAAAAAATTGCTTGTCTTATCTTTATTATATTTAACATTTATTGCCTATAAAAGATTAATCA
>JAUSIA010000032.1 GCA_030648225.1 Ignavibacteria bacterium
ACTTTTTCATTCTCGCTCTCAGTTTCCTCTACATAATCCATCTCTGATGGTGTTGCTATATAAATTAATTGATCAACCGCCTTATCAAGATCCTGGATTGATGCAGGAATGCCTACCCATCTTGAAATAAAAGTTTTATTTACTTCTGTTATTTTAATCTTTGTTGAATCAAGTATATTTATTGCAACCGTATAATTTCCTAATCCAAGAGAGTCATATTTTATTGTATGAATTACCTGGGTACGGCCGGTATCAAGATGCTTATCAATAGTTTCCTGGTGAACTACATTTTCCTTATCATCTTTAACTTTAAACTCCAGATTAACATTCGCAGGTTTATCGGAATAAATTTCGAAAAACATGGGGATACCATCCCGCTTGGAGGTTATATTTCTTGAAATATTAGGAAGAATTTTATTGTTTCCTTCAGCCTGGGTTTGTTTTGATATAAGCATTACATCGCTGACAGAAATTTTTTCTGAAAAGTCTCTTACCTTATAAAGATTTTCAGAAGAATATTTTTTGCGGGAGTCTTCATCTTCAACAGAAGTTATAATAAAATACATTCCGGGAGTTAAATAAAATGATTTCATGCTAAGATTATAATTATTCTTTGAATCCGTTTGTTCAAAATCAATCGCATCAATTTTTTCTTTCCAGGATTTTTCAACGAGAAGCTTATCTTTATCTTCATCAAATACAGAAACAATAACTGTATATGCTGCACTAAAACCTTTTGTAGATTTTACAAATTGTATTTCCGTATAGGGAACCTGGATGAAAATATCTAATCTTGTTTTGCCTTCCTGTTCTGAAGCAAAGTTGATAAAATCCTGGTAATATTTGGGAAAGGGAGAACCCTGATCTTTACTATAAATATTCTCAATCTGTGCGGGTACAGTTTGAATAAAAAGAAATAAGAATAATATGCATTTAATTATTTTCATTTTACAGGTCCTTTAATGAATTACTTCTGCGTACAGGTCATATTCGTTAAAATCATAAATTTTTGCCATACAGAAATTTCCCGCTTTTAATTTTGAGCCGTTTAGTTGAATTAATACTTCTCCATCAACTTCAGGTGCATCTCTGTAAGAACGTCCTATATAAAAATCACCTTCTGTACCATCTATTAATATGTTAAGTTCCTTATTAAGAAAATTTTCATTATTTGATAATGAAATTTCTTTTTGAATCTCCATTAAGATATCTTTTCTTTCAAGCTTTACTTCTTCCGGAACAGGATTACCAAGAATAAAACTGGTAGTATTTTCTTCTACAGAAAAAGTAAATGTTCCAACTCTGTCAAACTTCACTTCTTCCACAAAATCACAAAGTTCTTTAAATTCTTTTTCTGTTTCGTTAGGATAACCAAGAATAAAAGTTGTACGCAAAGCAAGACCTGGAATTTTTTCTTTTAGTTTGTTTACAAGTTCAATTGTTCTTCTTTTTGTTACCCCTCGTCTCATTGATTTTAAAACATTATCAGAAATATGCTGTAGCGGTATATCAATGTATTTACAAACTTTGGGATTATTTGCAATAACATCTATCAAATCATCGGGAAATTGTGAGGGATAAGCATACATCAGTCTTATCCACTCAATGCCATCAACTTCACTTAGCTTGTTTAATAAATGAGCAATACTTTGTTTTTCATAAATATCTTTGCCGTAATCAGAAGTATCCTGAGCAATAATAACAAGCTCTTTAGTTCCATGTGTCGCCAGAAATTCAGTTTCCTTTATAAGATCTTCCAGAGGTTTTGAAACATGTTTTCCTCTCATAAGAGGAATTGCACAAAAGGAACAGGGATGATCACAGCCTTCAGATATCTTCAGATAAGCGGAATGGTTTGGAGTTGTAATAAGTCTTTCTCCAAGAAGATTATATTTTAACTCTCCGCCAAGCTCATTAATTATTGCTGAGTAATCTTCCGTTCCAAAATATTTATCAACTTCAGGAATTTCTTTTACAAGTTCATTCTTATATCTTTCAGACAAACAACCAGCAACCAATACTTTTTTTATTTTTCCTTCTTTCTTAAGTGCAACTGCATTAAGAATAGTATTGATTGATTCTTCTTTAGCTGCCTCAATAAATCCGCAAGTATTAATAATAACAGTATCAGCTTCATTTGGATTATCTGTTATATTCATGTTATTAACACGAACCTGGTTCAGCAGTCGTTCTGAATCAACTGTGTTCTTAGAACAGCCAAGTGTAATTAAATTTATTTTACCAGCAGGTTTCAAAATTATCTTCCGAAATATTTTAAATAAATGAGAATTATTGGGGCAGTATAAAGCAGCGAATCAAACCTATCGAATATACCACCATGACCTGGAATAATTCCTGATGAATCTTTAACATCAGCATCTCTTTTAATAAGAGATTCTATGAGATCACCAATCTGTCCGAATATTCCTATTATAATACCGAGAGCAATTACAGTACTCCATGATAAGAAATCCAACACAATTATTTTAGCCAAAACCATAGTGATAACTGCGAAAATAAAGCCAAAAACAGCACCTTCCCAGCTTTTGTTTGGACTGATTCTTGGAAATAGTTTATGTTTTCCAAGAGCAGTGCCGCCGTAATAAGCTGCAGAATCACAAATCCATATTGCTGCAAAAATTGTAATTACTAAGTAGCCACCTCTCAAATAAATGTCACCGATGCGAGGATAAAATTCTCTTATTGAAAAAAGTGCGGCTGCAAATAATCCTATATAAAAAATTCCCAAAAGAGTTGTGCTAATATTAAGAATTGCCGAACCTCTGTTCCTGAATAATTCAATCAAAGATAATATAAAAACAATAAAGAGGATAACTGAAAATAAATCAATGAACACTTTAAACTGGTTAACAAGTAAAAGAATTATCGCAAGCAAACCAAACCATAGATTAGCATTTGCACCTTTATTTTTTGCAAGAAGAACA
>JAUSIA010000111.1 GCA_030648225.1 Ignavibacteria bacterium
GGAGATTGATGTTCATTAACTAAAGTTTTAACAATCTGGCCTAGAAGATTATAAACTTTCAAAGTAACAAATCCTTCTCTGGGAAGATTATATGAAATTACTGTTGATGGATTAAACGGATTAGGATAGTTTTGGTTAAGAGAATATTTTATTGGTAATTCACCTTCATTTCCAACATCTGTTAACCCTATGAAATCATCATCCTTTCTTGGGAGTAATTTATAGTTGCCAAACGAAAACCACTGGATTCCTGCTAACCCATCAAGATGATCGTTGGTTAAAATTCTTATTGGCTGATTTTCCAGAGAAGCTTCCCAGAAATTGTGATACTGATGTGTTCCATCCTGCAATTCAACTCTCATTCCTCCAGAACCATCATCAATTACTATTTCACCAAAATTTCTATTACCACCTGAGCCCTCATCAGGACCTGGATTTCCATCAGCATTTTCATCAGTTACAATAATATCTTCAAATTTAACTAGAACACCTTCCCATTGTTCTGCCGAAACAGTACCATTTGGGGTGTTGTTTAAAAATGTAGAGGTTTGTAATATAAATGGTTCGGGTAATGGATTACCAGTCGAATTAACCGTAATGTTAGGAGGTGAATCAATTCCTGAAATTTGTGTGACACTAAAATTCTCTCCTATGGTACCTGTTACAGTAACATTATCCCCTCTCTGTCTGCTGAGTACTTCAGTACCATTTATTCTTATTCCGCTCCAGGGACCTGTTCCGTTCTGTATATAAACCTGAGGCCCTATATTAATATCGGAACTATCTGCTGTAACAATTCCACTTAAAGTTATCTGATATCCGTTATAACCACTGAAGCCGCTTCCAAACGGACTATACTGAATATCCTGAACAGTAAGCGGCCTGTTCAATACTAAATAAAAATACCGGTTAGTTGTTGTATCAGATGGATTATTAGATATGTTGCCTTGGTTATCCTCTGCAGTTATATAAAAATCCACAAGGTTGGAATCATTCTGAGCAGGTAAAACTGCTGTCCAGGTATTCCCACCAGAATTATTCATATTAACAATACCATTTGAGGTTGAATTGACTCGGTAATACAAATCGGCACTTACAATACTTCCATCAGAATCTTCAATATTTGCTGTGATAGTAACCTGTTGTCCAAATCCAACTTCGACAGGATTTCTTGTAATGCCAGAAATTACAGGGGCAAGTAAAGCAACTTTATAATCAGTAAGCCACATTGGATTAATTGCGGCTCCACCCGCACCTTCGCTTCTTGTTTCAATAAAACCACGAACATATTCTAATACAGAATTATCTGGTGGAGGATTATGACCAAAGATATAATTTGATCTGGTGTAAATGCTGGCAGAAGTATTATTTTCATCAATTATTCTAAAACCTCCATTTGTCCAGTTTCGATCAAAAACTCTGACATTTCTTATTTCTATGTAAACTCCTTCCCATTTTTCTGAAATTGCAAGACTATTACTTGTACTAATTTGTTTAAGGGAATCTAATGTAAGCAAAACAGGTTCAGGCCTTTGGGTAAAATTTAAAATGTTATCTGCAGTAAAATCTATTAAAAACAATTCTGTAGTTTTTTGTGTTGCGTTAGTAAAATGAGTTACAACACCTGTTACTTTTACTACAGTACCGCTATCCAGATTTTGGAAATCAGGATAATTTGAAGGATTACTAATTATAGCCAGAATCCCGCCCCATTCTATTTCAGAAGTATCCTGCATAAAAAAAGCAGCATTAGTAGCACCCACAAAAATTATTGTTCCACTATCCGGGTTTGCAGCTTTATAAGGCGGAACCATAACTATACCAGTTACAGTAACAGTATCACCTTCATAGGGGCCGGCAACATCATCAACGAAATAAATATTAAGCGAATCGGGACCTATATATTGTATATCCCTAATTGAAACTTCAGGATACTGGGCAAAAATTGTTGTTGTAATGAACAACAAAATCAAAAAGAATAGTTTTGATTTCATCTTTTAACTCCTTATTTAATTACTAAAAATTTTCCCGTTTTAATATTTCCATTTCTATTATTCTTAACTGTAAAAAGATATAAACCTGTTGCAATTGCCTGGTCATTATCTGTTATCAGATCCCAGGCGTGTTCACCCCCCGCAAATTTTTGTTTACCATCGCTTGCAAAGTTTTGAAACCATTGTAAATCTGAACCATTGCTCTGCTGATCATGTTCAATTCTTTTTACTATATCTCCTGCAAGTGTATAAACTGTAATTTCACATTCAGAAGGAAGGTTAAAGAAATAAATTTTTCTTAATCTTTCGGAGCTTCCATCCCAAATTGCATTTCCGTAATAGGGATTTGGATAAACTCCTATATCAACTTTTTCATCTTCATTTGCCGGAGTTCCAGGTAATATTCTTTGGAGACTTGCAAGTGGACCTGACTCAAGACTTTCAAGATTACTTTCAGGATCTCCTTCATCAAAACCTGTTACAGAAAATAAATACTGCCAGCCGTTTAATAAGTTATCAATTTCAAATTTGTAATAATATTGAGTTGCGTCATTTGGGAAAGTTATGGGTTCATCAAGTTCAACAAAAGAAAATCCCGAATTAAAACCAACCGAGTTTTCAGTGCTGTCAAATTCACCAAACAGAACCAATGATGAAAGAATATCCTGTGATTGTGTTAAATCAAAACCGGATTGTGTTCTGTAAAGTCTGTATCCTTCAAAATCCATTTTACCTGAGATAGGATCAATAGAATTTTCTGCACGCTTATCCCAGTAGATAGTAACTTTCTGATTATCCGGAATTACTTTAACAACCGGGAATAATGGAGGAGATGGAAGAATATATCTTGTTATCTGGCTATTGCCATCAAGGTCTTCACCAGGATCAAGGATTCCATTCCTGTTCCTGTCTTCACCATAATATGCTCTTAAAGCCCAGCCTGCATTTGTGTACAGATTAAATTTCTGCTCTTCTGTATCTAATGATGCAACATCACCACCGAATTTCTTTGCACATACAATTGCAAAGACAACATTAATTGAATCACCAGGTGCAATAGAATCGAAATCTCCAGCAGAGATTAATATAGATCTGTTTGACGGAGCTTTTAAAGTGTTTGGATTAATATTTTCAAACCTGTTGGAACCGCCAAAATATCCCTGCAATTTTCTGTATCTCTGCAGATCATCCTGAGGCGCAAAGAAGTTTGGATCATCGGTATTCCTGAATTGCCATGTAACAAAATTAACAGATGGTAGAGTATCGTTAGAAATAACAAATAAGCTGTCAAGTGAAGGTGTAGATCCTAAAAACTGAACACCAATATAGCTATCAGTAAATCCTATATCACCTGCTGCATCAAACTCATAAGCAACTCTCATTGAATCTTTATAACCATCGCCGCCTTTATTATAAAACGCACTTCCGCTTGGTCTTCCGGTTACTCTTGTGTTTCGGACAACTGCATCTGTCCATAAGCCAACATAAGCACTATCAATATATTTATTGCTTACATTTTTAATCCAGTAGTTCATAATCACGAAGAAATTTGCGAAAGGAAAATTCCAGGTATAACATTCCTGCCTGATTGCAACGCCAAGAGGAGAATGATTTTCAATCGGCTCACCATTTGAAAGTGTTCTGTTAGTATCAACATAATCCATAACCAAATCCTGGTGAGAAATTGCTGAAGGTTCATAAAATCTCGAATCAAGAAAAGAAGATCTTTCAACAACAATATCACCCGGTGAATTTGTGTATTCAAATCCGCCGCCTCGTGCAGAAACAGAAGATGCATCTACTGCACCGGTTGTTACAAAAGGTCCGGTTCTTCCTGTTCCCTGCTCGTCATTACTTAAAAATCCACCAACCCATAAGCCGCCATCGAATATATGTTCAATACTACTTCCAAGAGGATATTCACAGCTTGGCTGATCAGGCCATAATGTGAAGCCATGCCCATAAGTGCCAAAGTTTGTTACCGTAAGTCCAATGTTCCCAATATTTGTAAACTTTGAGTTGTCATCATCGAGAATTTTTCTAAATCTTTTTTCATCATCAGGGTTTGATGTAAAGGCAAAAAACAGTGATGTAATTAAGAATAACAGTAAATGTTTTCTCATTAAAAAATAAATTTTATTTGTGCAATTTTAACCCTGCAACCACTAAGGATTTGCGACTGGAAAATAAGAATAATTATTGAGTGAAAAAAATAAACAGAGTGTTAAGTTTTAAAAAATTTTCTTTCACAGCTAAACCTCCGAGGTCTTCCGAGACCTCGGAGGTTTTTACAAGGTTTTTTCATATTTAAAAATCATAATTAACTTTAATGGGTTTATCTTCTAAGAACTCAATCATATTGTTTCTTGACTGAAAAAAAAATCTACATATTCAACATCAGTTAAATTCCCATTTCGCAAATCTATTAAATCCTTCGCATTTGAAAATTCCCAATCAAAAATGCTTTTAGCAAAACCAGCTTGAACAGGATTCTCAAGAATATATTTAATAACCCACTTAAAGTATGACTCAACTTCAATTTTGTTTGCTTTTTGTCTTACTCTCAAATAAAGTTCCGCTTCGCTTGTACTTTTTATTTACAGATTTTACATACGAATTTAATAATGAAGAAACGAATAATGATATAGAAAAATCATCTGTTGTTTGCTTTAAGAATATGTGAAAGTGATTAGTCATTAAACAATAAGATAAGATTTTGATTTTATATTTATGACTATAAAATTTCATTCTTCTTAAGAAATAAAGATAATTTTCTCTCTCAAAAAATATAAGAGCTTTATTAGCTCCTCTGTTATAAAGATGATGATATGTGTTTTTATAGTAGTTTCTTTCTTTTTCCATGTTCAAAGAATTCATATTAAAAACCTCCGAGGTTTTGAAAACCTCGGAGGTTGGTGCATTCAAAATATTTTTTGCTTAGAATATTGCTCTCGCATGCCTGTCTGCATGATAAGAACTTCTTACCAACGGCGAGGATTCAACAATTCTGAATCCTTTTTTTAACCCTTCTTCTTTATATATATTGAATTCTTCGGGGGAAACATATCTATCAACAGGTAAATGATTTTTTGTTGGCTGGAGATATTGTCCTATAGTAAGAATATCGCAACCATTATTAACAATATCATCCATAAGAGTTAATACTTCTTCAGGTTCTTCACCAATACCAACCATAATTCCGCTTTTGGTTTTTAATCCTTTTTCTTTAAACCATTTTATTAAAGAAAGACTGCGCTCATACTTTGCCTGTGGTCTTACAACTTTATATAAACGTGGTACAGTCTCAAGATTATGATTAAGAATATCAGGCGGGTTTTGCATGATAATTTCAAATGCTTCTTCAACTCCCCTGAAATCAGGAATTAAAATTTCAACCGTAGTATCATACATTTCTTCATTAATCAGTTTTACACATTCCCTAAAAATTGCTGCACCGCCATCTTTAAGCTCATCCCTGTTAACAGAGGTTATTACAACATGTCTTAGATTAAGTTCTTTAACGGAATCAGCAACTCTTCTTGGTTCATTAAGATCCAATTCGTTAGGGATACCAACTTTTATATTGCAGAATCCGCAGCTTCTTGTACAGGTATCACCGAGTATCATAAAAGTTGCACTTCTTGCATTCCAGCATTCAGCAATGTTAGGACATTTAGCTTCTTCACAAACTGTGTGAAGCTTTTGTCTCCGCATTAAATTACGTACATCAGTGTAGTTATCACCAGTAGGTAATTTAACTTTCAGCCAGTTTGGTCTTTTACCCAATTCTGTGCTGTAACTTTCTTTTTCTTCTTTAAATTTTCTTTGATATTGATTAATGACTGACATAATTTCCTAAGTTCAAGTTCAAGTTCAAGTTCAAGATTAATAATTTTATTGATTAAATAGATTCCGGATCAAAATTTTCCAATGTATCCTTAAGGAATTTAAGGAAACGTCCTCCAAGCATTCCATCAACAAGTCTGTGATCGTAAGAAAGAGTAAGAGTCATTATGTGTCTTACTGCAATAGTATCAGTTTTTTCAACTTCCACAACAACAGGCTTTTTAACAACAATACCAACACCAAGAATTGCGACCTCAGGTTGGTTAATTATAGGAGTTCCCATTATTGTCCCGAATACTCCATAATTTGTAATTGTAAATGTTCCTCCGGTAATATCATCAGGAGTAAGTTTTTTATTTCTCGATCTTAAAGCAAGATCATTTACAGAATGAGCCAATCCAACTAAATTTTTCTGATCAGCAGCTTTAATATTTGGAACTATTAAACCGGTTGGTTCAATTGCTACTGCTATACCAAGATTAATAAACTTTTTTTTGATTATTGTATTACTTTCTATTGTCGCATTAATCAACGGGTATTCTTTTAAAGCTTTAACACAAGCGTGCGCTATAAAAGCCATATAAGTGAGCTTAACACCATCTCGGTTATAGAATTCATCTCTGTGTTTCTTAATAAAATTGTGTATCCTTGTCATATCAGCTTCAAGCATAGCTGCAACATGAACCGAGGTATCCCTGCTTCTGATCATATGCTCCATAATTTTTTGGCGGATATTATCCATCGGTATCTTTTCAATTTCATCGCTTGTGTAAGAAGGCTTATAAGATGGAGTAGGTGCTTTCTTTTCCTCAACTTTTGTTTCTTCAGCTTTTTTAGTTTCAGTTTGCTTCTGCTGAGTTCTTCCTGATTCAATATAATTGAGAATATCTTTTTTAGTAACTCTGCCTTCAAATCCTGTTCCTTTAATCTTATTCAATTCATCATAGCTTATGTTTTCTTTTTTAGCAATGTTCATTACCAGAGGTGAAAAAAATCCACCAGAAGTTTTTTCTTCTTCTCTTGCCGAAACATCAGAAAAACTTTCATGCATTGCTTCAGGAGCTTTTTTCTCTTTTTCTTCTTTAACTTCTCCTTTCTTTATTTCTTTTGAATCCGGAACTTTTTCTTTACTCTCTTTCTTTGCAGGAATACCTTCACCTGTTGAAAGTTTTGCTACTATTGTTCCTATTTCAACAGTTTCATTTTCTGCAACCAAAATCTCAGCAAGAGTTCCCTCTTCAGGAGATGGAACTTCAGTATCAACCTTATCTGTGCTTATTTCAAAAATTGTTTCATCCTTCTTTACTCTATCACCAACTTTTTTATGCCATTTAATTATAGTTCCTTCCATAACAGATTCACCCATCTTCGGCATTGCTATTTCAATAATCTCTCCTGATGGTTCTTCTTTCTTTGAAGGTTCTAATTTTTGTTTTTTAGTTTCTTCTTCTTCTTTTGGTTTTTTATCTTCTACTTTCTCAGATTTTTTTTCTTCTTTTACTTCTGTTTCAGCTTGTTGAGGTTTTTCGGAAACCTCTCCATTTTCATTAATAATTGCAACAACAGTTCCCACCTCAACAGTGTCACCTTCATTAACTTTTATTTCCTTCAAAACTCCATCTGCCGGCGAAGGAATTTCTGTATCAACTTTGTCGGTGCTTATTTCAAAAATAATTTCATCACGCTTTACCTGGTCACCAACTTTTTTATGCCATTTAATTATAGTTCCTTCAATAACACTTTCACCCATCTTAGGCATTATAACATTCATCGTTTAACTCCTTCGAAGACTAAGGCTGAGGCAAAGGCTCAGATTAAAATTGTTAATTATTATAGATTTAATTATAAAGTTCATCATGTTCTATTATTTCTGGAATATTTGAAAACTGAGTAAT
>JAUSIA010000115.1 GCA_030648225.1 Ignavibacteria bacterium
GAATATGTCGGAAATATAATGAAACTTTCCATAGATAAAAGAGGCGAGTATAAAAACACAACTTACCTTGACCCAACAAGAGCCGATCTTCAATTTGATTTTCCTCTTTCAGAAATAATTTTTGATTTTTATGATAAGCTGAAATCAATGACGCGTGGTTATGCTTCATTAGATTATGATTATGTTGGATACAGGCAATCGGAGCTTGTTAGGTTAGATATTTTACTTAACAATGAGCCTGTTGATGCACTCTCAATGATTGTTCATAAAAATAAGGCATATGATTGGGGAAGAAAAGTATGCAACAAGCTTAAAGATCTTATTCCGCGGCAGATGTTTGAGATTTCGATCCAGGCAGCAATTGGAACAAAGGTTATTTCAAAATCTGTTGTTAAAGCTTTAAGGAAAAATGTTCTTGCAAAATGTTATGGCGGTGATATAACAAGAAAAAGAAAGCTGCTTGAAAAACAGAGAGAAGGAAAGAAACGAATGAAGCAGGTTGGCAATGTTGAAATTCCGCAGGAAGCTTTCCTCGCTGTTCTTCAGATTGAGGATTGAAAGGTTATTTAGGATCATAAATGAGAAGGTACATTAAAAGTGCTACATTTTTAATTAATTTGAACTATATTTCAATCAAAAATTAATTCATAAACAATTTATCTTAATCTTTATGAAAAACTTTTTAGTTACTTTTGTGCTGATTCTCATTGCATCATTAACCTATGGACAGGAAAAATATCTTATCTACTTTAAAGATAAAGGCATCGAGCCAGGAGAAACATTAAGTAAATCTGCAACTTTGTATAAACAAGCTTTAGATAATCTTACAGAGCATGCTGTTGAGAGAAGAAGAAAAAATATGGGTGATGAAATAATAACTTATGAAGACCTTCCTTTAAGAGAAGATTACATAACAGAATTAGAATCTAATGGGATTAAGATCGTTCATAAATTAACATGGTTTAATGCTGTTTCAGCTTATGTTAATGATGATCAATTGATTGGTGTGAAGAACCTGCCATTTGTTAAAAAGACTGAAGCTGTCAAAAAATTCCAATATAAAAAGGAAAAAGCTCCCGAAAATAATTTAAGAAAAGAAATCCCTGAGAATAATTTAAAGAAAGGTTCATCACCAAATTCCGGTTTTGATTATGGAAATTCATTTGATCAGTTGGAGCTTTGTGATATTCCAATTGTTCATTCAAAAGGAATAACTGGTGAAGGTGTAATTCTTGGTCTGCTTGATACTGGTTTTGATTGGCAGGATCATGAAGCACTCATTAATACCGATGTAATTGCCGAATACGATTTTGTTTTTAATGATAGTGTAACCGCTAACGAACCGGAAGACCCATCCGGTCAGCATAACCATGGAACAAGTGTAATGTCTGAGGTTGGAGGTTTTAAAGATGGAACTTTGATCGGTGCTTCTTTCGGTTCCTCATTTCTTCTTGCCAAAACAGAATATGTACCAACAGAAACACACGTTGAAGAAGATAATTATGCAGCAGCATTAATCTGGATGGAAAATTATGGTGTTGATGTAACAAGCAGCTCTTTGGGTTATAGCGAATTTGATGATTCGGTTTTCTCTTATACATATGAAGATATGGATGGGCAGACAACAATTGTAACCCAGGCCTGTGAGTTAGCTTTTGATAGGGGAGTAGTAACGATAACTTCTGCCGGAAATGAAGGAGCAAATTCCTGGCATTTTATTACAGCACCAGCCGATGGATTTAATACAATTGCAATTGGAGCAGTTACGCCTGATAATGTGGTTACAAGCTTTAGTTCCCGCGGACCAACTTTTGACGGAAGAATAAAACCTGATATTCTTACTCAAGGTACACAGGTTTTTGCTGCAAATGCTTCCGGGTTTACTAATTATACTTCTAATTTTGGTGGAACATCAGCAGCAGCACCTTTAGCTTGTGGTATTGCCGGTTTGCTTTTATCTGCTCATCCGCATTTAACTAATGTGCAGGTAAGGGATATATTATTAAAAACAGCAGATAATTCATCAACTCCTAATAATGACAGGGGGTATGGTTTAGCTTCTGCACAAAATGCAATAAACTATCCTAACCTGCAGTTTGTTAATGATTCTTACAAAATGCATAAGTTTTTTATTAATGATATTGCAATTAATCCATCAACTGTAAAACTTAACTATTCTATCGAAGGGGGAGTTTTTCAACAAGTGGATATGTCTTTTGATGGAAACTTAAGATATAATTATATATTCCCGGATTTAAGTAATAATCAATTTCTCGAATTCTATTTTACTTATAGTGATAGTTCGGGTGGGAATTATCGTGAACCGGTAAGCTCTAATTATGGCCAGCTTGTTTTGGATGCTGAACCGGAAGAGAATAATATTCCGTCAGATTTTATTCTCAGTCAAAATTATCCCAATCCTTTTAACAGTCAAACAAAAATTATTTTTGAAGCTTCATCCAACGAGAATGTTCAATTAATTGTTTATAATATCATTGGACAAAAAGTAAAAGAACTTTTTAATGGTGTCTCAAACATTGGAAAAAATACAGTTTACTGGGATGGAACAGATGATTTTGGAAGAAATGTTTCAAGCGGTATTTATTTTTACACCTTAAAGTCCCAGGAAAAAAGGCTCTCAAAAAAAATGGTTCTTCTCAAATAATTTTTAATTTTGTCAAGAGGAGTTGAAATTTTAATTTTTACTTTTTAAAATTATGTCCGGCATTCTCTACCCAACACAAATTAAATATCTTAAGCAGTTTAAAAAGGATGATGATCCTTTAGTAATTGAAATGGAACAGTATGCTAAAGAGCATAATGTCCCGATACTTTACAGGCAGTCTGCTGATTTTCTTGAGCAGATTGTGCTGATGATAAATCCTAAAAGAGTTTTAGAAATTGGAACCGCAATAGCTTACTCAACTATTAGAATTGCAAAAATTCTTAAGAAGAAATCTGTTATACATACAATTGAAATGAGCGAAGATAATGCTGCTATTGCAAAAGAAAATATTGAGAAATCCGGACTAGAGGATAAGATTGATCTTAAAATTGGTAATGCTCTTACAATTATGCCTCAGCTTCAAAAAAAATATGATCTGATTTTTCTTGATGCAGATAAAGAAGATTATAAAAGATTGTTTGATTACTCAATGATACTATTAAAAAGAGGAGGAGTGATTTTTGTTGATAACCTGTTGTGGCATGGGTTTGCAGCGACTCAAAAGGTTCCGAAAGAATATAAAATATCAACCAGACACATTAGAGACTTTAATAAAATATTTATGAATCAACCCGCTCTTATTTCAACCATTCTGCCGGTTGGTGATGGGATTGGTTTGGGAATAAAGAAATAATTGTATGAATGCGGATAAGCTGGTTGAGGAGATTGATCATTTCTCAAATCATAAATTAAAAAGAAAAGATGATCTCAAAACCCTTATTGAAGTTAGTATAAAGAATGAGAAAGAAAAATTACTTGAAAATCTTTCCTTCACTGCAAAATATGTTTTGGGCTTACAGAGAGCTTTAAAGAAGGGAAGCAGTAATCCTGAAATAAGTAATCTTGAAAAACAAAAAGAGGATTACTCCAATAATCTTATAAAATCTATTGAGCAGATAAAAGAGTTAGGAAATTTCACTTCTGAAGAAACCAAACTCCATTTTAACAAAACTTATTTTGAATTATCTCAACAGGGTCTTAAAAATCTGAATGAACTTCTTGAAGATCTTGAATGGACAAAGATGTATCTGAATCAGCAGAAGCGCCATCTTAAATAATTGACGTTTCTACAAATCAATAATATTTAAACTTAAGTCGGGAAAATTTTTTAGTTAAAAATAAATTTTTTCATCTTTACTAATTTCAACCATACCATGTGTCAAATCGTTAAGATTTTTGATTATTTGTGAAAGTTTTCCAGGTTTTACTAAACATTCAAAATTTGCTTGTTCAGTGTAATTAACATTGAGTATTTTATTTTCCGGATCATTAAAAATATGATAAACTTTTTGGGCGAATTGAAAATCGAGTTTTACAAAAATTTTTTGATAGAGATATTTCTTTTTTATTTCAGCTTC
>JAUSIA010000116.1 GCA_030648225.1 Ignavibacteria bacterium
AGATGTGATTCAAAAAGAATTGTTTTAAAGAAAATTTAAGGGGCTTATCCCTCTCATAAAGAGGAGGGATAAGTTAAATTTAAACTATTTCAACAAAACAAGTTTTTTAACTTCAGAAAAACTTTCCGTTGTTAGCTGATAAAAATAAATTCCGCTTGAAAGTAAAGAAGCATTAAAATCTACTTCATAACTGCCCGCAAATTTTTCCTCATTTACGAGAGTTGAAATTTCATTTCCAAGTATATCATAAACCTTAAGTGTAACAAACCCACCCCTCGCCCCTCCAAGGAGGGGACTGTCCGTTATGGGAACATTATATTTTATTTTTGTAGATGGGTTAAATAGATTGGGATAATTCTGTTCCAGCAAAAATTCATTTGGTAATACTGAATAATTTGTTTCTTCAATAGATGTAACTATATCTGAAAGTTCACGACGCCAAACGCTATATCCATTTGTTGCTGCATAAATATGAGTTAAGGTAATACGGATACAGCGAGCGCTTAAAGTTGGCAAGCCCTCATTTATTTTATGCCAGGTTCCACCGCCGTCTGTTGATCTGTAAATGCCTTCATTATTAGTGGAAGCAAAAATATTCATTGTATCCTGTATAGCAATAAATGTTACTTCTGCATTTTCCATTCCTGTATTAGATGGTTCCCAGTCAACTCCAAAATTATTTGAAATATAAATGCCCGCACCTGATGTTCCGGCAAACATTTTTGAGCCGATAAAACGTAAAGCTGTTACTGAAAAGCCTGGAAGACCATTTGAAAAATTCCAGGTTGTACCATTATTTGTAGTCCTCATAACACCACTGCTGCCAAACCCGGCGCCGGCAAATAACGTTCCTCCGCCGCCTGCAGTAAGCGATCCCACCCCTAAAATAAAAGTGCCTGTTGCAATATTAGTCCATATATCTCCGTTATTTGTTGATCTGTAAATTCCATCGAGTGCACCACCGCTGCCGGCAATTAAATCAGTACCATTAATTACCAAAGCAATAATATCACGTGCATCCAGGAATGTATTTACTGCGGTCCACGTTACGCCATTATCTGATGAACGGAAAATCCCATCGCCATCAGTAGCAATAAACCAGAAATTACCTTTTATTAAAAATTGGGTAACAATAGGAAATGCAGAGAAACTAATAGCATTGTTAGAAGGATTTCATGTTTTACCACTATCATTTGAAGTAAATAAACCACCTCCGTAAACACCAGCAAAAAAATCAGCGCCACTATTTGTAAAAGCAATATGCCTTACATCAGCCCGCTTCATTCCATTGCTTGATAGAACCCAGTTTAAGCCTCCATCCGATGATCTGAATACTCCTCCATTTTGAGTTCCTGCCAAAAGAGTATTTCCTTCAGAGAATAATGACCTTGGATATTTATTTGTTAATCCGGATGTATGCAAATTCCATGTAACTCCTCCATCAGTTGATTTATATATTCCACCGGTGATAGATGAGAAAATGCTGCCCTGAAATATTACTCCTGCATAAATATCTGAAGGTGAAGCAAATAAGCTTAAAACATTTTCAAAGGAAGAATTCCCTCCTATTAAATCTGCTTTGCTCCAATTAAGCCCGCCATTAGTAGAATAAAATATTTCTGCTTTACCAGAGAAGGCAGCATATAAATTGGTTCCATCTGATGATAAAAAATTAATCTCATCTGAGGTTAATCCGGTTTTAGCTGAATCCCAGCTTGCACCATTGTTTGTGCTTTTATATATACCGCGGCCAAATACAGAAACAAACAAGGCTGAGCCAAGTGATTCTATTGCGGCAATATTTGTATCCGGCAAATCAGAAGTTACATTAAGCCAGGTTGATCCGTAATCAGTTGAATGGAAAACTCCACTGCCTGTGGCAGCAAAAGCATCCTCATTTACAGTTATTATTTCATCTATATAAATATTACTCTTTACTGAAGACCATGTTACACCAGAATCAGTTGAACGGAATAGATTTGTAAATGTGCCTGCAAATAAAGTAGTGGAATTTCCGGCGATAGTAATAAGTTGTTCAGTCTCTTCAACCTGAACTGATCCGGTTTCAATCCAGGAAACGCCATTATCAGAGGAGTTAAAGATATCACCTCTTAGAGTCCCGCAGAAAATTTTATTATTGAATTTACACATTGTGTATATGTTTCCAGCTTCAGGTCCGGAAGTTGATTCCCACTGAGCAAAACTAAAAGAAGAGAATGAAATAAAAATTAATATTATATGATAAAAAAATTTTGAACTTACCATAATGCATACTTCTTTTGAAAATTATTTCATTAAAACATTTCTACCGAAGTCTAACGAAGAAGGATCATTTTCTTAGTTGCTGTAAAATCTCCTGCTTTAATTGTATAGAAATAAATTCCGCTTGATAGATTACTTGCATCAAATTTCACTTCATAATTTCCTGCCGGTTTTTCTTCATTAACCAAACCTGAAACTTCGCTTCCGAGGATATCATATATTTTTAAAGTAACAAAGGAAGATTTTGGTAACTGGTATTTTATTGTTGTTATTGGGTTGAATGGATTAGGGTAATTCTGAGCAAGATTGTATTCAGTCGGATTTATGAGTGAACCTTGATCATCAGCATCAACTGTATTATTAATAAAAATTGAATCATCTATAGAACCGTTATTTCCATTATCAATTAATATTTTAACAGGCTGGCTTAAATCATTCCAGACTGGAATTATTTGATGCGAAGAGTTCATTGATAATATAATTGCCTGATGCTCAAACCGGGAATCACCTTGTATAGAAACTTTTAGTAATTGAAGATCATAGTTTTTCTCTGCATTAGCATTTACAATTTTTATTTCGTCCTGATTGATTGTATTGAAATGCATTGAATCGTTTTGGATCATTGCACAATTTAAGATATCAATCTGTTTATGGATTAAATTATCAGCGATAATAGCACCAAAGTTTATTTGTTTTAAATTGTTGTCCGGATTTTGAACACCAATTCCGTTCTCATACTGAATAAAGTCAGTTTCTATTTCAGTAGCATCTGTTCTGCCATAATAAATTAATTGCGTTTGGTCAAAAAATGAGATGTAAGTAAGCGAGTCTGCAAAGTCATTCATAGAGATAGTATATACATCAGGGGGTAGTTCGAAACCAATTGGAGGATGGGGATAACCTGTAAGTGGTATGTTAGGAATTACACCTGGTATATTTAAAGAGAGAATACTATCCCTTGAATCATAAAAGACTGAATCTCCCGATGAATTTTTTATTATTATTGAAGCATCTAAAGAATTAAACATACTGATGAGTGACAATGATTTGTTTTGTTCTGAAGAAGGAGTAAACGGGATATTAGCATTATGCAGGTAACTGCTTGAGGGAAAAGATAAAACAAGACCAAAGGGCTTATCTGAAGGAAATGTTTGCTTATCCAATATTTTTTCATTAACAACGGTTGGATAAGTCCAGGTGTTTTCTACAGTATTAATAGCAATTGCAAGATTGTCAAGGTAAGGTGCATTATTATCGTATACCTGAATATACTCTATTCCAGGATTGGTTGGGCTTTTAGTTATTTTCCATGGATTTATAGCGTGAGCTTCCAGAGGATCGGTATATGAAAAATAGTCAATGGCTTTATTATCCCCATTCTCACTTCTAAATATTTGTCTGAGTTCTTCAAGTGTTTCATTGGGCTCGGTAAACGGTGCTCTAAGATTTACAGATTTTCCTTCAGTTCCCAGTTGATAAACCCACATTTCATTAATAACTCTTCTTGAATCTGATCCAAGCTGGACTTCTCTGAGATTATTGAATGCGGGGATACCAAAACGAGAGATGAAATCTGCCTTACGATCAAAAGCAAGAAAACTAGATCCTGAAAAACCAGCACAGGAGCCTCCCCAGGTACCCTTATTAAACGCCCAATAGAAAATTGCCATGGGTTTAACTATGCCGCCCAGGCTCAAAGTAAAATAGCACTGATCTATTCCGAAAGTTCGAACAAAACTTGGCCAATCCGGGAACTCTTCCGGTTGAGCATTTATTAACCAATGCTGGAAATCCGGTCCGTAGCGGGTTTGTGTAAATGGATCTGTACCATTTTTATAATCAAATTGCTGATACCATTCTGGAGTCCACATATTTGGGCTGCTGTTATTAAACACCCAATCATCCTCACCGATGTTTGGACCAATTTTGTATGGCTCATAATCACCATTTGCATCTACGCGAGTAAGCTGATAACCTTTTATTTTAAAAACTTCACTTACTCCAAAAGCATTAGGATCTGAAGCGTCCTCAATACTAATAGCACATTTTCTGGAGAGAATTGAGTCAGGTATGTTCCATACGTAGTATCCCGAATCAGCTGGATAGTTCTGAACGATGTCTGCAAAGCTTCCCCCGCCGTTTTCAAAATTCACACTGAAACTGATTCCTACCGAATCAATGCCAGTTGACGTCCACCGGATCGTATCCTGTTCACCTGCAATCCAGAGCTCTCCTGCCTGAGGTTCTATTACATTTAAATTAGCATTATTTGAAATAATTAATTTCAGTTCGGCAAATGAAACAATAGCATCATCCTGATAAAGCATTTGGAATCCATCCCCCATTATATGATCTATAAAGACCTGGGATTGGTATCCATGGTCGAGCATCTCGAATTGAATTGTCACAATAACATTTAACGGATGAGAGCCTACATTGATAGGAGTGCATCCGCAATTATCACCTACTACATGATCGTTGCTTGCACCTGCATCTTTCTGTTCTATCATTAATATAAGCTGTGCTGAAATTACTTGTGACGAACTATCTATACTCTGATTTGAATATGTAAAATTCCATACGGTTCTTTCATCAATACCATTACCAGTAACAGGATCATTACCCGATCTCTCAATTAAGAAATCCCCGTTAGTAATATTACCGCCATTAGGATCCTGAGGTGGAGTAGTGCTGCCAGTGACCGTAGAAATCAGAGTATCTATAATTGCAGAAGTTAGGAGGATATTATTTTTTTCTGAACCATCAGCTTTAATAATTTGAAATCCAAATAAAAAATTTTCAATCTGAATGAATAAAGTAAAACATAAAAATAAAATCAAAACAATATTTTTCTTGCTAAAATTCCTTTTCATCATTCCTCCAATTAATTTTGACTGATTAAAATATTTTTATTCGATATTTACCGTCCAGCTATAAAGAAATATATCAAGCGGGAAAACCTATTATCATTTTATAAGGATCATCTTTTTAGTTGCTGTAAAATCTCCTGCTTTAATTGTATAGAAATAAACACCGCCTGAAAGAAAGAGATAAGTGAAGCTAAGGATGTTTTAGCTAATACTCAAGAATCAGAAAATAACGTACAGAAATAAAAAAACCCGACCTGAAAAAGCCGGGTTTCATTAAAACGTAGTTCCTTTTTCTCATTTAATGAACATCATTTTCTTTACATCAACAAAATCACCTGCTTCAAGCCTGTAGAAGTTTAACTTTTAGGATGTGCCTCACACCAGGATTTTATATACTCAGCAATTTTTGTTGTAGTTGCACCGGGAGTAAATAATTCACCTACACCTATCTTTTTAAGTTCCTTTATATCCTCATCAGGAATTATTCCTCCGCCTGTTAAGAGTACATCATTTAAACCTTTTTCTTTCATTAGATTTAAAATCTTTGGAAAGATAGTCATATGTGCGCCGGATAAAACACTTATTCCTATAACATCAACATCTTCCTGGAGAGCAGCTTCAACTATCATCTCAGGTGTCTGCCGGAGACCAGTATAAATAACTTCCATTCCTGAATCACGCAAAGCAGCGGCAATAACTTTTGCGCCTCTGTCATGCCCATCAAGTCCTGCTTTTGCAACCAGCACTCTAATTTTTTTATCCATAAAAGAAATCCTTCTGCTTATTTAATTCACTTCTTATTTTATCTGCAAATTCTTTCATTGCACCCTCTGAATATCTTTTAAACTCCGGTTTAAATCTAAAATCATTTAAATAACGAGGTATAATATGAAAATGAAAATGGAAGATAGTCTGCCCCGCTGCTTTGCCGCTATTCAAAATAAGATTAAAACCATCTGCATTAACGCTTTTTATAACCGCTGTAGTAATGAATTGTAATCCTTTCATAAAATGGTCTAATTCATCAAAAGGAACTGAAAGGAAATTATCAAAATGTTTTTTTGTTATTACAAGTGTGTGTCCGTAGTTTACAGGTCTAATGTCAAGGAAGGAAATTATGTTTTCATTCTGATAGAGAATCTCGGCTTCAGATTTCCCCTCAATAATATCACAAAAGATGCAATCCATACCACAAAATAAGCTTAATTTACTTTTTTGGCAAAATAAAAAATTATTTGAGATCGTTTAATTGAGCTATTTTTTCTTCAAAATATACTTTTGATAATATTTTCTCGCCCTTTCAAGGTCATCAGGTGTATCAACTGATAAAATATCAAACTCAGTTGTAACTATTTTTATTTTGAAGCCATTCTCAAGCATTCGTAACTGTTCGAGTTTTTCAGTTTTCTCAAGATCAGTTGGCTGGAGTTTTATAAACTTTAAAAGATAATCTCTCCTGAAGACATAAAGACCAATATGCTTATAAATTTCTGCAAGCTGAATTTTCTCACTGTTTGTTTTTGCATCTCTTACAAATGGAATAGGGGAACGTGAGAAGTACATTGCAAAATTATTGTAATCAAAAACAACCTTAACCACTGATGGAGATCTCAACTCTTCAACTGAATCAATCCGCTTAGCAAGTGTTGAGACATTGACACTCTTATCAAATAATAAAGGTTCAATTGCCTGGTCAATCATTGTACCTTTTATAAAAGGTTCATCTCCCTGGATGTTAACAATTATTTCTGCTTCAGGAAAATTATTTATTACATATGCTGCCCGGTCAGAACCAGACTGAATATCTTTTGGAGTCATCACAACTTTTGCTCCAAAACCTTTAGCGGTTTTTGCGACTTTTTCATCATCAACGGCAAGGATTACTTCATTAAGAAGATTGGATTTTTTTGAATTCTCATAGGTATGCTGTATCATAGGCTTACCGCCAATATCGGCAAGAATTTTACCAAACAATCGTGAAGAAGCAAATCGGGCGGGGATTATTCCAAGAATCATTTTATATGATGATATTTATAATTCAAAATTACTTTATAAGATTAGAAGTTCAAACAGGAAATGATTTTATTTCTCAGTGAAACTCTGTGATTCTCTCGGTGTTTCTCTGTGAAATTTTTTATTACACTGAGAACCACTGAGAAGACACAGCAAAACACAGAGTTAATCCTAATAATTTTTTGATTGGATTTGGATTTACGAAATGATTACTTTCGGAACTTTAAAAAATTCTTCATCACTATCGGGTGCATTTTTTAATGCTTCTCCACGGCTGATTGATGGTTTAAGAATATCCTCTCTGAAAATATTATTACCTTCAACCGGATGAGATAAAGGTTCAATATTTTCAGTATCAAGTTCGTTCAGCTTCTCAACATATTCAAGAATCTGGTTAAGCTGATGCGTAAAACTTTCTAATTCTTTTTTTGAAAATTTAAGTCTTGCAAGTTCAGCAATATGTTCTGCATCTTTAAGAGTTACCGACACCTGTTAATTCCTTCTTATAATTCCCTTCTATAATATCTCTTACTTTCCCCATAAGTTCAAGCTCTTCCTTCCTGCTGCTGATATTATCTGCCGGGATAGGTTTACCAAAATTAAGCTTAACAATTCCTGAATTTATTTTAAGCGGCTTTTTTTGAAAAAGTTTTTGCGTTCCTGAAATCGTAACCGGAATGATTGGAAAACCCACCTGTGCTGCAATATGGAAAGCTCCTCTTTTAAAAGGAAGCATCTCTCCTGTTTTGCTTCTTGTTCCTTCAGGAAAAAGCAGGACAGATATTTTTCTATGAACAAGCATCTTCTTTGCGTTCTCAATACTCTTCATTGCTTTTTCAGGGTTTTGTCTATCAACTATTATGTGAGGTCCTAACACCATTTGCCAGCCAAATATCGGAACTCTTGCAATTTCTTTTTTAAACACAAAGCTGAAATCATTTGGTACATACCGCTGAAGAACAGGAATATCAAAAAGACTTAAATGGTTTGATACAAATACATAAGGTGTTTTCGGAACCACATTTTCTTTACCGGTTATTTCCACTTTTATTCCTGATATAAAAAGTACAGGTGCAGAAAAAATTTTTGTAAGAATAAAATAAGCTTTGTGGCTGCGATCCAATAACCCGCAAAGTAAAGCTAATGTTGATGAAATCGTTGTGTGGATTAAGAGCAATAACAGTTTTAGGTAAGACAATTATTTCCCTCAAACTTAAGTTCCTGGGAAAGAGATAAATTATCATCAACAAATTTTTTCAGAGCTCTTATCCTGTTTTTAATTGAAGGATGACTGTAGAAAAACCATTCAACAAAAGGATGAGGATCTTTATCTGCAAGATTCTGCTCAGTTAGTTTTTTAAGGGTTGATATGTAAGGACCCGGTTTACTTGTTGCAGTCACTGCATATTCATCAGCTTCATATTCAAACTTCCTTGAAAGAATATTGCTGAAAGGACTTTGAATCAGTCCGATTACTGCTCCCCATAAAGATAATACAGGTAAAGCAGCTATTTCTGTAATTGATTCAAATCCAAACAATCCAATTGTATTTTCATAAAGAAAAGCAATTAAGAATAAAGTTAAGAAACTTGTTACTGTTCCGATAATAATATTTTTAATAATGTGCTTCTTTTTATAGTGTCCCATCTCATGTGCAATAACAGTTTCAATTTCATCCTGAGTGTAATTATCGAGTAGAGTATCTCCCAAAAGAATTCTTTTTGATTTACCGAGGCCGGTGAACGCTGCATTAGCTTTTTTTGTATTCTTACTCATATCAAACTTATAAACATTCTGAACTTTAATGCCTGCATCTTTAGCAAGCTTTTCAATTCTTGATTTTAGTTCTTCATTATCAATTGGAGTTATTTTGTAAAAGATAGGAAGAATTAGAACAGGAGCGATTCTTCCAAGCACTACAGAAATGATAAACAAACCAACTGCAAGAGGAAGCCACCAAAGTGAACCAAATTCATTCAACACATAAAAGAAAAAAAGCAGGATAGGGACACCAATTAGAACTGAGACAAACAATCCTTTAAGGTGTTCAATTATATACTTAAGAAAAGTCTGGTTGGATAGATTGTACTTATGCTCAAGATAAAACTCAGTGTAATAATTTACGGGAGCGAAAAGAATTGATGTAGCTATTCCGGTTACAAATACAAAAGCTATAAATAGGAGATAAGGGTTTGAGAAGTATTCTGATAAATAATTAACAAGAATTGAACTATAACCCAAAGCAACAAACAATAAAATCAGGATAAAGGAAATAACACCCTTCCCAATTCCTATTGCAAGTTTTATGTTGTTGTATTTTTTATAATCCTTCATAATTCGTAAACAAAATTAATAAATATTATATAAAAATTACTTGATTTTGATAAAGCCTTTTGCTTAGTTCAATACTAAGTTAATTAAAGATTTTTTATTTGTGGGTGTGAATAAATGAAAAAGATTATTTCAAAGAGTATCTCTTTCCTTAATCATAGCCCCGGTAAAATTTATTTTTACAATATGCTGATTATTATATCCCTGTTTTTACCCGGATGTAAAGATGAAATAACTTCTCCTCCCGAAAAACCCATATACACAAAAGTTCTTAAAGGGAAAGTGATTTTAGAAAACCAGACTGAGCACAGTAATGCATTGGTTTATTTAGACAGCTTAAATCGCGGAATCGGTACAGATTCAAGCGGAAATTATTCCATACAATTTACCGAAGAAGATACAATTTATAATGGCGTTTTTAAGATTTACTTTTTTGTTAATGAATTTGAAATGGATTCTGCACAGTATGTTCTTGTAAATGGGAAAGTAAAACTGGATTCTTTGGATGTTGACAGCGAAGGTAACCTGCCTACAAAAGAACTTGGGCAACTGCTGCTTATTGAAGGATGGACCGATAAACAAGAATATAGAATAGGGGATACAATAGCGTTTACTGCTAAGTTCACAAATGTATCTGATAGAACAGTTCATATTTTTATTTACAGCATTTTCAATGAACTTGGACATGTTGGTCTTTATAATGAAAATTATCATTCTTTTCCATTAACGCCGCCTTGCATAATTACAAATTTAGATGCAGACATATTCATACAACCTAATGGTTTTTATGAAGGAAATGTTGTTTATACAATTCCAGGGGGTTACTCCTGCGGAGATTTCATCCCATTGCCATTTGAAGACTTTATCGTTTATGCTGATTTATTTATTGAAGGTCGGCTTTTGAATTTTTGGACAAATAGACTTGACAATTTTATAGGAAAAGAATGGTTCAAGCTTCATAGAGGAAAAACACCAAAACTTGATCCATTTCCAAATAAATATAAATACCCAATAATTAAAATAATTCAATAAATAATTTAAAAGGGGATAACAAAATGAAAAAGCACATACTTATAATTTCTCTCACCTTCTTATTTTCCATAGTTTTTTATTCCTCCTCAAGAGCACAATTTCATTCAGAAGCACCAATTACTATATCTGAAAGTGGTGAGATATTAACTGATATGATTTATGTAAAATTCAAACCAAACGATCTAATTGTGTTACCTATGGGTGAAATTGAAACTGATGGGAACTCTATTTCTGAAAACTATCCTGTAGTAAAAAGGATTTTTGTTGATTATTGTGAAGAATGGGATCTAAGTTTAAATGAATTAAAATTAATTAAAGCAATACCACAGGCAAAGGAGGATGATACTTTATATGTTGATAACACCGGTAATATAAGGACACTTCCAAATCTCGCAAAAGTATATATAATAAGATTTCCAAAACCGGTTAATATAGAAGCAATTATGTCGGGATTAAAAACCTTCACTGAAGTAGAATATACCCACGGTCCTGTTCAATGGGTTGACTGTACAGAAACACCAAACGATCCTAAATATAGTGACGGAAGCCAGTGGTACTTAAATACAATTCAGGCACCAGGTGCATGGGGTATAACTAAAGGAAGCAGTAATATTAAAATTGCTCTTATAGAAAACGGTGTTGAGCTGACACATACTGATCTTCAATCAAAAATCGTAGGCGGTGATGGAAATCCTAATGGAGTTCAAACGCCGCACGGTACTAATGTGGCTGGCATAGCTGGGGCAGTCACAAATAACGGGACCGGAATTGCTTCTTTAGGTTGGAATATTAGTCTCCTGACATATCAACCTTATATTGATCAAAATCTTTCTATCGTAGCTCAAAAAATAATTTGACATTTGTATAGACTTTAACCGAGTTTGAATTGACTTGGGAATTAGGGATCTCCAATGAAAAAATATACACTTTCTATCAGCTTCAACAAGCATATTATTTCCATATTTATAGAGCTAATAATGGAAACTTTCATGAAAAGATTAGTAATGATTTGCATTTATAAAATAATAATTATTATCTCTTTTTATTCACTAGGATGCAAGGATGAAATCGTTTCTCCACCTGAGAAATCTTTATATACAAAAGTGCTTAAAGGAAAAGTAATATTAGAAAACCAAAGTGAACATAGTAATGCTTTGATTTATTTGGACAGTTTAAATCGTGGAGTATGTACAGATTCAAGTGGGTCTTACTCTATTCAATTTAGTGAGGAAGACGCTGTTTACAATGGCGTTTTTAAGGTTTACTATTTCGTTAATGAATTCGAAATGGATTCAGCTCAATACGTTCTTGTCAATGGTAAAGTAAGACTAGACTCTTTAGATGTTGACAGCAAAGGTAATTTGCCTACAAAAGAACTTGGGCAACTGCTGCTTATTGAAGGATGGACTGATAACAAGAATATAGAATTGGAGACACGATAGCGTTTACTGCGAAGTTCACAAATGTATCTGATAGAACTGTTCATATTTTTATTTACAGCATTTTTAATGAGCTTGGTTGGGTTAGTCTTTATAATGAAAATTATCACTCTTTTAATTTATCACCTTGCCTAATCGAAAACTTAGATGCAGACATATTCATACAACCTAATGGTTTTTATGAAGGAAATGTAGTTTATACAATTCCTGATAGCAATTATTGTGATATTAACGTTCCGCCTTTACTTCCTGATGATTATATCGTCGTCGCTGATTTATTTATTGAAGGTCGTTTATTTGATGTTTTCCAAAGCAAATTCAATAAATATGTATGGCAGGAATGGTACAAAATTCATAGAGGAAAAACACCAAAACTCGACTGGTTTCCAAATAAATATAAATACCCAGTAATTAAAATAATTGAATAAATAATTTAAAAGGGATAACAAAATGAAAAAGTATTTACTTATAATTTCTCTCTCCTTCTTATTTTCCATAGTTTTTTATTCCTCCTTGAGAGCGCAATTTCATTCAGAAGCGCCGATAACAATATCTGAAAGTGGTGAGATATTAACTGATATGATTTATGTAAA
>JAUSIA010000121.1 GCA_030648225.1 Ignavibacteria bacterium
AAAAAATGAAAATATTAATTTTTATGTCTTTTCTTTTGTCTGGCTCTGTAATGCTTGCCCAAACCAATTATCCCGAAATAAATAAAGAAATTGAAACGGGTAATTTTTCTAAAGCATCTATAATGCTTGATGAAATAATGGAGAAAAATAACCTTACTCAAACTGAAAAATATGAACTTAATTTTCAGAAAGAGAGGTTAAATAGAATCAGACAGGATTTCAGGAAAACATCCGAAGATATTCTGGAGTATGTTAGAAAATATTATCCCGAAGCAGATGAAAAAGCACTGGAAAAATGGGAAGAAGATGGTTCGCTTGAATATAAAATTATAGATGGAAAAAAATTCTATTTTAATCGTGCACACGCAAATCTCTTCAGAGTAAATAAAGAAGCCAAAAAGCAGAAGGAAAAAATTGATGGGGCTGCTCTTAGCGAGCTTAATAAATACCTTTCAACCTATATCCCTGATGCAGTTAAAGAGTCAAAGGCATTAAAAAATACTTTAGTAAAAAAAGTTACTCATAAATTAAATTACACTGTTACTGTCGGGCCTAATGCAGTCCCCGATGGAGAAATAATCCGGTGCTGGCTTCCTTTTCCAAGAGAAGGACATAACAGACAGACAAACATTAAGCTTATATCAGTTAACAGTGATGAATATGTTATAGCTGATAATGATAATCCTCAAAGGACTATTTATCTTGAAAAGACTGTGCATAAAGATCAGCCAACTACTTTTAATATGGTACTTGAGGTTACAAATTATGCTGAACTCTTTAATCCTGTTCCTGAAAAAATTCAGCCATACAATAAAGAAAGCGAAGAATATAAAGTTTATACTTCTGAGAGAAAACCTCATATAGTCTTTACTGAAGAATTAAAAAATCTTTCCAAAAAAATTATTGGTGAAGAAAAAGATCCTTATCTCAAAGCAAAAAAGATTTTTGAATGGATAAGTAAAAATGTCCCATGGGCTGGGGCAAGAGAGTATTCAACGATTGAAAACATCTCTGCATATTGTGTAGAGAAGGGTTATGGCGATTGCGGCATTAAATCTTTGCTCTTTATTACTTTTTGCAGGTATAATGGTATTCCGGCAAAATGGCAAAGCGGCTGGATGCTGCATCCCGGTTCTTTAAATCTGCACGACTGGACGGAGATTTACTTTGAAGGTTATGGCTGGGTTCCTGTTGATCCTGATTATGGAATGCAGTCCGCCACGGCGGATGAAAACGAAGATGAAAAATATTTTTTCTTCGGCGGGATAGATGCACATCATCTTATTATTAATGATGATTACTCTTCCCCATTATTTCCTGCAAAGATTTTCCCAAGAAGTGAAACTGTTGATTTCCAAAGAGGTGAACTGGAATGGCGTGGAGGAAATCTTTACTTTGATAAATGGGATTACAATATGCAGGTTGAGTATGAATAAAAGCCTGTCATTGCGAGCACCGATTTATCGGGGTGAAGCAATCTCACAATTTGTTGCCAATATTCAAAAAGAGATTGCTTCACTCGAAAACTCGTTCGCAATGACAATATTAAGCGTCAATAATATTTTATGAAAGAACAATTCTTTATTTATATAATGACAAATGAAAATAATTCTGTTTTATATACAGGTGTCACCAGTGATTTGAGGAATAGAGTATATCAACACAAAGAAAAAATAATTGATGGCTTTACAAAAAAGTATAATTGCTCTAAGCTTGTTTATTATGAAATCTTTTCTGATTCTTATAACGCTATTATGAGAGAAAAACAAATTAAGGGTGGTTCAAGGCAAAAGAAGAAAAATTTAGTAATTTCAATCAACCCTGAATGGAAAGATTTATCCTTTGAATTATAGCAAGGAAATCAATAAAAAAAATAAGATGTAATAACAAAATTATAAAGCTTAAAATGAGGACAAAACTTAAAATCATCTTTCCTATTCTTGCTAATCTTTTTGCTTTCAATCTCATTGCACAGGAAAAAACTGAAATGGAAAAATTTCAAAGTATTATTGAAGAAGTTGAAAATAAATTTGCACCGGATAAGCGAACAGCAATATTTCAGATTAGTATTGAAAATGAAAATGATAAATACATTCTTAAAGGTGAAACTAATCTTCCGGATGCAAAAGTAGAGCTGCTGCAAAAGCTGAATGAATTTAATATCACTGACCAGGTTGAGATTTTGCCAGAGGCTGAACTCGGAGATAAAATATATGGAATTGTAAATCTTTCAGTTGCAAATTTCCGCACTAAGCCTGATCATGATGAAGAAATGGGAACTCAGGCTCTGCTCGGAACTCCACTTAAAGTTTATAAGAAAGAGAGAGGCTGGTACTTAGTTCAAACACCCGATGAGTATATCTCATGGATTGATAGTGACGGATTTTTTAGAGTTGATTATGACAGTCTGGTTGAATGGAGTAATTCGGAAAAAATAATTTACGTTAAAGATTTTGGCTTCTCCTATTCTGCACCAGATGAAAATTCAGAAAGAGTTGCCGACCTGGTGATTGGTGATTTATTAAAATATTCGGGCGAAGAAAATGGATTTTGCAAAGTAATTTATCCGGATGGAAAAACAGCATTTATAAAATCTGAAGATTGCAAATCTTTTGATGAATGGCTGGATGAAGCAAATCCGACTGCTGAAAATATTCTTGAAACTGCCAGATTATTTATGGGCATTCCTTATTTGTGGGGAGGTACATCCGTAAAAGGAATGGATTGCAGCGGTTTTACAAAAACAGTTTTTTATCTTAACGGAGTAATACTGCCGAGAGATGCATCTCAGCAGGTTAACACCGGCGAATCAATTGATACTGAAAATAAATTGGAAACCCTTCTACCTGGCGATCTTCTCTTCTTTGGTAGAAAAGAAAGTGAGTCATCGAAAGAAAGAATCAGTCACGTTGCAATTTATATTGGAAATGGGGATTACATCCATGCTTCCGGAAGAGTTAGGATAAACAGCTTTGCTAAAGATAAACCTAATTATAATGCTTACAGAGATGATTCATTTGTGAGGGCTAAAAGAGTTATAGGTTCAAATAGTGTTAACACGATTTTGAATAATAAGTATTATGGTGAGGAAAAGTAAACTTTCGGTTGGATTAAATATATTTTTTTTAAGTAACCTATATGAGTAGCATAAGTAATAATTAGTGCTTTAAAATCAAATTAGGGATGAGAATGAAATTTTTAAAGTTTCAATTAAAAAGTTTACTGTTTATTCTACCTTTAGTATTAGCTATTATTTTTCTCATTTTATTTATACAAACAAATAGTGAACTATCACAGGTTGAAATTAAATATCTTAAGACTGTTGAAAATTATTATAAAGAGAAAACCGAACTAATCGCACGGAATAATAATTTGCAAAGACTTCTTCAGATTAGAAAAAATGATACACCAAATAATATTAGTTTATATAGTTGGAATATTGAGAGACTAAGAGAAAAGGGATTATCTAATCCTGTTCAGGATATCGTTTCGGATTTAACAAAACATAGTGAGTTAATCCCTTATGAAGGAAAATTAGGTGGAACAATGAGATTCTATGATCGAGAAATTTGGGTATTAAATAATAAATGGGTATTTGCATATTT
>JAUSIA010000127.1 GCA_030648225.1 Ignavibacteria bacterium
CTTACCTGCATTAAACAATGGTTTGCAACAATTCTGTACAACCATGTTGAAAGTTTGGATTTACTATCAAACTGGTTAAGATGTTTTATCATACTGTAAAAAGTTTCCTGCATAATATTTTCGGCCTTATCTCTTTCACGGCAAATCTTAAAAGAAAAGTTATAGATTGTCTGTTCATAATTTTTAACAAGCTGTGTAAGAGCTTTTTTATCACCCTTCTTAGCAAGTTCAATTAATTTTTCTTCATCAGACGGTATGTTTGATGCAGCTAAACTATTTTCGTTTCCTGGTTTTTCTCTTTTTTCTTCCTTCATTAATCGGTTTTTAATTTGAAAAAATTATTCATAGCAACCAATACAAACATAATAAATAAGTTATCATCAAGCTTTTATTACGGGTATTTTTGGATGTCAAAATAACTGCCAGAAAAATTATCATGTAAAATCTTTGGAATTTCATCTGTTTTCATAGTTTTTTTTTGGAAAGATCTTTGATAGTAACGCTTTTAGAATTTGCGTTCAGGCTTAGTTTTCTGTTTATAAAAATACTCTTCCGGAGATCTGATTAAAAATAATAAAAATATTTTTCCAATCATTGAAATCAAATAAATAAAAATGTTTCAGAACAAAAATCTATCGGTTCTAGGATCAAACCTTCTCTTAAAAGGTCTTGATGACTCAGTGATCAACTCAATCTTCAATTCAAAAAATTTCCGTGCTGAAAAAGAGGGAGAGCTGATTTTTCAGGCTGGTGAGGAAAGCAGCTTCCTTTACCTGATTCTCCAGGGAGAGGTTAAACTAAAATATTTCGGAACAAAAGGAAGCAATGCTTCTTTCAGAAGAGTTAAGAATGAATTTTTTGGCGAACAGGAAGTTGTTGAAAAAACCTCAAGGATTTCTTCTGCAGTTGCAGATACCGATTGCATTTTTTATCTCATAAGTAAAGAAGAACTCTTTCAGCTGATCAGCATGCATAGAGTAATTCTGAAAAATCTTTCATTCACACCGCAAGAAGAAGGTTATGAAGAGGAAGACATTCCTGTTATGGAACCGCAGCAAGAAAAAAACGAAAGTGATGCTGTTAAGAATGAAGAAGATAAAATTGTTGAAGAAATAATAATGGATGAAGACCTTGCAGATTACTCATTCGATACCCCTGCAAATGAAGAACTTCATGATTTTCATGATGAAAGCTATCTATCTTATACTAATAATGATAATGAAAATGATGATTTAAATTTTGGTAATAATGGTTTTGATCATGAAAAAAACTATTACGAAGAAAAAACATTTGATGAAATTCCGGCAGATCATTTTCAGAATGAAGAGTCAACTGATAAACTTCCGGAATATCCTGTTTTATATTTTGATAACAATTCATCAAAAGAGGATGAACTGATTCCTGCGATAAATGATTTCGAGCATATTCCTGAAGAGCCTGAAAAATTTGCTTTTAAAGAAAGTGAGAGTTTGAGCACTCCTGAAAAATCTTATAGAGAAAAACATCAGGCCGAAACAGAGCCATTAACTTTAAATGAAAGTGCTGCAAAATTTATTAACAACAATATACAATTCCCCTTAAATGAAATTAAAAAGCTTGCTGATTACTTAAGTAAAAACTCTTCCTTAAATGAAGCTTCTCAGATTAATGAATTAATTAAAAAGCAGGCTGGTTCCATACAATCAATAGTTGATTCTGCCCTGGAATTTTTATCCGGGAAAAGTAATCAGAATTTAACTAAGCAGAGTATTAAAAATGTACTCAACAATATTCTGAATCTGCTTTCAGAATACGTTGAGACAAGGAATATTAATCTTTATAAAAAAATTGATACCGATGCTGAAGCTAATATTGACGAAGTAAAACTATATAATGCTTTCTTCCAAATTGCAAAGAATTCCTGTGACTCAATGCTAGAAGGAGGAAATATTTTTGTAACCGCAGTTAAAGAAGATAGCCAGGTAAAAATTGAATTTATTGATGAAGGGATAGGAATTCCTTCAAGCTTAACTTTTGAAGTTTTTGAACCAATGGTTACTCATGGAAAGCAGGGCGGAACTGGTCTTGGTTTAAATATCGCCCAAAAGATCATTCAGGATCATAATGGAGATATTTCTGTTGATGGCGAACTTGGCGAAGGAACAAGAATTATAATTACTCTTCCAGTTCACAACTAATCTCAACTCCCATTTCATTCTAAAAAATTTATTATATGATTGTTATCTTTCAATAAAAGATAATAATCTTTAATGAACTATAACCTTATAACCATTCTCGGACCAACAGCAACTGGGAAAACAAAACTTGCTGCGCAACTTGCACACAGATTTAATGGCGAAATAATTTCCGCAGACTCAAGACAGGTTTATAAAGGAATGGATATCGGAACGGGCAAAGATCTTTCCGATTATGTTGTTGATAACAATAAAATTCCTTATCATTTAATTGATATTGCTGCTCCTGAAACTGAGTTTAATCTTTTCGAGTTCACAAAACATTTCAAAGAAGCTTTTAAAAAAATAATATCAAAAGATAAAATACCTTTTCTTACAGGCGGAACGGGACTTTATATAAGTTCTGTTGTTCAGAATTACCAACTCAGGAGCGCAAAGATTAAAGAAGCTGATATTACCAGGCTTTCTCATCTGTCATTTGAAGAACTGCAATCCATACTGACAAGCTTAAAACCTAAACTTCATAACAAAACTGATCTTGAGCATAAAGAGAGATTAATAAAAGCAATATTAATTGCCGGATCAGCAGGAGAATCTTTACTTAAAGATGTTAAAATTAATTCTCTTGTAATAGGAGTAAGGTTTGAAAGAGGTGAAATAAAAAAAAGAATAACTGAAAGACTTAAAAAAAGATTAAACGAAGGTATGATAGAAGAAGTACAACAGCTCATTGATTCAGGTGTGTCTTATGAAAGACTGCTGAAGTTTGGCTTGGAGTATAAATTTATTGCTCTCTATCTTAAAGGTGAAATGAATTATAATAATATGTTCCTGAAGCTTAATAGTGCAATAAGTGCGTTTGCAAAAAGGCAAATGACATGGTTCAGAAAAATGGAAAGAGAAGGAGTTAAGATTAACTGGATTGATAAAGCAGATTTTAATCAGGCTGCTGATTTAATTTCCGATCATACTTTTGTTGCAGATATAAAATCATGAATCCTGTCTTACCTGATAATGTTCAAAAATATTTATCCAGGTATGGAAGTGTAAAATGGAGGCTCGAAGCAAAAGGAAATTTAAAATATGATGTTGCCATTGTCGTTCCCGCAATTGCTGAATATAAAAATATAATTACACTCCTAAATTCTTTAGCTGAAAATGTTTTCAATAAAAATTACGAAGTATTAATCATCTTCGTAATCAATAATATTATTTCATCATCAGACGAAGTAAAAGAAGAGAATCATAAAACTCTTAAACTCCTTAAAGCAATTATTAATGATAGTTCATCTTATCATCCTGTAATTCATAAGTTTAATTCTTCAGGATTATCAATTGGTTTTATTGATGCTTCATCAGAAAGTCTTGAACTACCTGAGAAAACGGGCGGAGTAGGACTTGCAAGAAAAATCGGGATGGATATTTCACTTAGGGTTTTTGATTATTCAAAAGCGGGAAAGAAAATTTTAATCTGCCTTGATGCTGACTGTACTGTTGAAAAGAATTATATAGAAGAGATTGTTAATCATTTTAATGCTTTTAATATAAATGCAGGAGTAATTAATTATGAACATCCTTTGCCAGATGACGACGAAAATATTAAAGCAATAATCAGCTATGAAATTTTCCTGGGATATTATGAGCTTGGGTTGAAATACGCTGGTTCGCAATATGCTTTTCAAACTGTTGGTTCTGCAATGGCTTGCGATTATGAAGCTTACATAAAAATTGAAGGAATGAACAAACGAAAAGCTGCAGAAGATTTTTATTTTTTAGAAAAGCTTGCTAAACATTACAAGATTAAAAAGATCAATTCTACAAAAGTTTTTCCTTCGGCCAGGCAATCATGGCGCGTTCCTTTCGGGACCGGACAAAGAATGAACAGATTTCATTCTAAATCTCAGAATGAATATCTCCTTTATGATCCTGAAAGTTTTAACATTCTAAAGGAGTGGCTGAAATTATTTAATTCAGAGAAAAATTTTACGGGAGAGGATTATCTAAAGGAAGTAAATAAAATTAATTCTGAACTTTGTAATTTTCTGAGTGAACAAAATTTCAAAAAGGACTGGAATAATATTATTTCTAATTCAAGAGATGATCGCCATCTTAATATACAAAAGCAGCGTTGGTTTGATGGGTTCAGAATTTTAAAGCTTATTCATCACTTAAGAGATAATGCGTATCCATTAATCAATATGTTTGGTGCTTTGGATATTCTCTTTAAATACTCGAATTTGACAACAATTAAGGAGAGAGATAATGATATCCCCTGCATCTCTATACAAAAAAAATATCTTCAAACACTTAGAAATTTTCTGAATCATGATAATTAAAACTGCACCTGATGAAATTCAAAATTATCTTG
>JAUSIA010000129.1 GCA_030648225.1 Ignavibacteria bacterium
ACATGAAAATTATGGGCTTAAGTATCCTTATACTTATAAAATAACAATTCCCTCCGGCAGTTCTGATTTAAAAGCTTACAGAAAATTTTTTACTTCAATGAACTGGAGCCAGTTATCTGAAAAAACAAATGATGATTTCTTTAATGGAATTGATGCAGTCAGGTTTGATTATGCAAATAATGTCGCTTATGTATCGGCGGCTTTTCATGTTGCTACAGATTCTTTATTTATTAAGATTACAGATGTTCAAAACAATGATGTTACAATTGATTTTAAAGAGATTTGCAAATATTACGATAACAGGGATGCTGCTGTTACCTGTACCGCCGATGACTGGCATATGTTTTTTTCTGATTATTTTATAGAATCTTTAACATACTTCAGGCAATACAATTTATGGGTAACTGGCGGAATAGTTACTGATTCAGGATGGTGTGATGATTTAACATGGCAGCAGATACAAACCCAGCTTAACTTAGGTTATGTTGAAGCTGCTTCTCATAGCCGTAATCATCTGTATGTACCTTATAACAATACTAACTATGAAGTTCGGGGTTCAAAAGAAGATATAATTACTAACCTGGATTTGCCTCCGCAATTCAGGAAAGGGGAAAAGGAATATGTTTATATCTGGGTAGCACCATATGGTCAGTATAATGATTCCATTGACTATTATGTTAGTTTAAATCAGTACTTAACAAGCAGGTTAACAAATGAACAGTATTATATCTTTTCTGAATGGGAGGAGAATAAAAATAAATTTGCTCCAGTTGGAATAACATATAAAATGGGAGAAGCAAGCTGGGCTGGTGTTCACGATCTTGATTCTCTTAACAACACTTTCGATATGGTAATTGAGAATGGAGAAATATATCACCTGATGTTTCATCCGCACGTTTTAAATCAGTACAATTCCTGGAATGATGGTTATGTAATTGATCATCTTGAACATATAAGCAACCGGGAAAATATCTGGTATGCTGCCTTAGGTCATCTGTATCTTTATCATTTACTTGAGTATGACGACCCCGATGTTTTTGTTAATGATAAAAAAATAAATGTACCTGATTTTAATCTTGCTCAAAATTATCCTAACCCATTTAATCCTAGTACAAAAATTAAATTCACAATTCCAGAAAGCAATCAAGGGCAATTGGTAACATTAAAAGTTTTTGATGTCCTGGGAAAAGAAATTGCAGTTCTTGTTAATGAGGTAAAACCTGCAGGTGAATACGAGATTGACTTTAATGTATCTTTAATTGCCGGAGGCTTACCAAGCGGGGTTTATTTCTATCAATTGAACAGCGGGAATCTTTCCCAAACAAAAAAATCAACTTTGATCAAATAAACTGGAAGAAAAAACTTATGCTCGTTATTATTAAAAAAAATTATGAAGAAATGAGCAGTGAAGCAGCAAAGATTGTTGCCGACAGACTCAGGAAAAAACCTAATCTTGTTCTTGGACTTGCAACCGGAAGTACTCCTTTGGGTATGTACAAAGAATTAATAAGAATGAACAAAGAAGAGGGTCTGGACTTCTCAAAAGTTACAACATTTAATCTTGATGAGTATGTTGGATTGCCTCCTTCTCACGATCAAAGCTACCATTATTTTATGTATGAAAACTTTCTAAATCATATAAACATTGATAAACGTTTTACTCATGTGCCGCATGGAATGGCAAAAGATATTACCGCCTTCTGTGAATGGTATGAAAACAGAATTAAAGAACTCGGTGGAATTGATATTCAGATACTTGGAATCGGGGCTAATGGTCATATTGCTTTTAATGAACCCGGATCTTCACTTGGTTCACGCACAAGAATAAAAACGCTAACCGGAAAAACCCGGAAAGATAACGCCAGGTTCTTTGAGAAGATGGATGAGGTTCCTAAATATGCAATTACAATGGGAGTAGGAACTGTAATGGATTCAAAAGAAATTCTTCTTCTGGCTAATGGGGAGAATAAAGCAAATGCAGTTAAAGCTGCTGTTGAAGGGCCTGTTACGGCAATGTGCCCGGCTTCAGTTGTACAAATGCACAGAGAAGTTTTTGTTTTACTTGATAAAAAAGCTGCTTCAAAATTAAAAGGAGATTATGTTGATACCTGGGAAGCCAAAGTATTTTCCTAAACAGCATATGATGTGGATAATATAGCTGAATATTTTAAATTAAATAATAATTAGAATAACTTTGGGAGAGTTTTAAAAATTTATCTTAATCTACCTTTAACCAAATGCTATCAAAAGTAGAACAATATTATCTTGAAAAATCAGGCAGAGAACTTTTCTATCCGCCTACTGAGAAAATTCCTGTCATACAGGTTAGTAATTTCCCTGAACTTGGAAAGCTTACTGCATTAAGATTTATTGAATGGATTCAGCAAAATCCTGATGGAGTTATTTCATTACCAACTGGCAAGACTCCGGAACATTTCATTAAATGGGTTGCAAATATTATTAAGAACTGGGATAAAGCTGAGATACAGAAGGAATTAAAAAAAGTTGGCATTGATAATAAAAAAAGACCTGCTCTTGATAAATTAAGATTCGTACAGATTGATGAATTCTATCCTATAGATTCCTTTCAGCACAACAGCTTCTATTATTACATTCAGAAATATTATTTCACCAATCTGAAATTCAATAAGAAGCATGCTCTATTCATGAATATTAATGAGATAGGCACATCAGAAAATCTTTCTCTCGACGCAGTATTTCCTGGAAAGATTGTTGACCTCTCCTTAAGAACAAGATATACAAGCACACGATTGGAAAGACTTCAGAAAGAAACTATTGAGATTGTTGATGAGTTCTGTACAAACTATGAAAGAAAAATAAGGGAAATGGGTGGAATAGGTTTTTTTCTCGGAGGAATAGGGCCAGACGGACACATCGGCTTTAATGTTAAAGGGAGCGATCATTATTCTACTACCCGGTTAATGCAAACCAACTATGAAACACAAGCTGCAGCTTCAACTGATCTTGGTGGAATTGAAATTGCAAGAAACAGGTTGGTAATTACAATAGGGCTTGAGACCATAACTTATAATAAAGATGCAGTGGCAATTATAATTGCTGCCGGTGAAGCAAAAGCAAATATCGTCAGAGATTCAATTGAAAATTCTCCAAGCAACAATTACCCTGCAACTGTGCTTCAAAAGCTAAAGAACGCACGCTTTTTTCTGACTAACGGTGCGGCACTCAGGCTGCTTGAAAGACGTTACAGGGATGTTGAGAAAGAGGAGAAGATTTCGCAGGCATCAATTGAACGGGCAGTAATAAATTTATCTGTTGCCAAAAATAAATCTCTGCTTGAGTTGACAGAAGAAGATTATAAGACGGATAAATTTGGAAAGCTTATTCTTAAAAAGACAAAAAAATCAGCAAGTGAAACCGGAAAGATCATTTATGATTCAATAATAAAAAGATTTGAATCAGGAATGAAGTCTAACGATAATGAAGTATTTCTTCATACCGGTCCTCATCACGATGATATTATGCTTGGTTATCTTCCCCTTATAAATCATCTTGTGCGGAATCCGAATAACAAACATTACTTTGCAACTTTAACAAGCGGTTTTACAGCAGTAACAAATGCTTATATGCTTGAACTGCTTAATGATTTGAAAAATCTTTTAAGTCATGAAGATTTTAAATCAAGATTTTCGGATCAATATTTCGATCCTGCTTTTACTGAAGGTAAAAACCGGGATGTAAATTTATATCTTGATGGTCTTGCTGCACATAGTAAAACTATGAAGAGAGAAGCTGTCTCCAGGAGAATGCTGAGAAATATTATTGAAATTTATGAGGAAGATAATCTTAATTATCTTGAAGATAGAGTTGATGAACTTATTAATTATTTTTCTACTCAATATCCCGGGAAAAAAGATATTCCGCATGTTCAGAAATTAAAAGGAATGCTTCGGGAGTGGGAAGAAGAGATTGTATGGGCCCATTTTGGTTTTAATTGTTCGAGTGTGCCTCATTTGCGTTTGGGATTTTACCAGGGAGAAATCTTTACAGAAACTCCTGAAATGAACCGTGAT
>JAUSIA010000132.1 GCA_030648225.1 Ignavibacteria bacterium
TTTAATTCGTTTAAACCCCTCTTTTTTTCTCCCCGTTCAAAATGGGGAGAAAAGTAAAGTCTCTCCCTTTTTGAAAGGGAGAGATTTAGAGAGGGTTTGTTTTTGGAAATTTATTAATAGGGATGTCAACATTCATTTTTACTTAACCCCTCAAAATCTTTTTACAGCATTTTTTAATGAAAGAATATTTTAATTCATCGTTCATAAATGACTTTACCAGTTTGTTGAATTATTTTTCTGAATCCCTCATCAATCTCTTTCAAAAATACCAGGTCAATTTTATGAAGTCCGATTATTTCATCAATCTTTTCTTTTAACTCTCTTTTTTCACTAAGCCCAATCCGTTCAGAATCTATTGCAATATCATAATCAGAATTAAATGAAGCTTTTCCTTTTCCTCTCGATCCAAACAAGATTAATTTTTCAGGTTTAAGTTCATTAACCAGAATTTTAACAATGTTATTTAATCTTTTATCTTTCATAAAATGCTAAAAACAGACTAAATGAATTAACTAAAGATAAGTGAAAGGAATAATAATGGAAAGGAAGTTATTCTCAATGAATATGCTTTTCTGAAGAAGGTGTTTTTTCTTTGTTTCCGGTAACAAATATCCAGTAACCAGCATCCAGCGCTTAAGTCTGTATAATTCCCGGGTTAAACCTCGGCATTTCAGGATTGTTATTTGCAACCTCAATCGCCATTGAAATATATTCTCTTGTTAATGAAGGATCAATAATTTCATCAATCCATAATCTTGCTGCAGCATAGAGAGGAGAATTCTTTTCATCATAAGCTTTAGTAATTTCATCGAGCAGCTTTTTTTTATCTTTTTCTGTAGGTTGCTCACCGCTTTTTTCCGCCTGCTTTATTTTAATATCAAGCAAAACACTTGCAGCCTGTGAGGAACCCATAACAGAAATCTTTGCATTTGGATAAGCAAAAATAAATCTTGGATCATAAGCTTTACCGCACATTGCATAATTACCGGCTCCATAACTGTTACCAACAATTATTGTAATTTTTGGAACAACTGAATTTGCAACAGCATTAACCATCTTTGCTCCATCTTTTATAATTCCGCCATGTTCAGCACGGCTGCCGACCATAAATCCTGTAACATCCTGCAAAAAGAGTAAAGGGATTTTTTTCTGGTTGCAGTTCATAATAAATCTTGCTGCTTTATCCGCACTATCGGAATAAATCACTCCGCCAACCTGCATTTCACCTGTTTCAGTCTTTACAATATTTCTCTGATTAGCAACAATCCCAACAGCCCAGCCATCAATTCTTGCATAAGCTGTAATTAATGTTTTTCCATATCCTGCTTTGTATTCATCAATCTCCGAGTTATCAACAATCCTTGCAATAAGTTCATAAGTGTCATAAGGTTTTGCAGAGTCTTCAGGAAACAACCCATAAATTTCTTTAGGTGAATAGAGGGGAGGTTTACTTTCGGTTCTGTTAAATCCTGCTTTAGGCTGCTCACCAAATTTTTCTGTCAGGCTTCTAATCTGTGCAAGGCATTCTTCATCATTTTTCATAATATAATCTGTAACACCTGAAATGTTTGATTGAACTTTTGCACCGCCGAGACTTTCATTATCAATCACTTCACCAATTGCCGCTTTAACAAGATGAGCACCTGCAAGAAAAACTGAGCCTTCTCCTTCAACGATTAATGCTTCATCACTCATAATAGGAAGATAAGCGCCGCCTGCAACACAAGGGCCCATAATGGCAGCAATCTGAGGAATTCCCATTGAAGACATTATTGCATTATTTCTGAATATTCTTCCAAAATGCTCTTTATCAGGAAAAATTTCATCCTGCATAGGAAGGAAAACACCGGCGCTGTCTACAAGGTAAATTATTGGCAGCCTGTTTTCCATTGCAATTTCCTGTGCACGTAAATTTTTCTTTGCGGTGATTGGAAACCAGGCACCAGCTTTTACAGTTGCATCATTTGCTACAATTATATGATTACGGCCATTTATTTTTCCAATCCCATAAACTGTACCGGCACTTGGTGCTCCGCCTTGCTCTTGATACATTCCATATGCAGCAAAAGAATTAATCTCAAAAAAATCTTTTGGATTCCCGCCTTGGCTTGCCGAAGGCGAGACAGGATCTATAAGTTTATTAATTCGTTCGCGTGCAGTAAGTTTTCCTTTTGATTTATGTCTCTCGATAGCTTTTTGTCCGCCGCCAAGTTTTATCTTGTCTCTTTCAGCATTAAGCTTTCTTAAGAGTTCTTTATAATAATCTTCTCTTTTGTTAAAGGAAGGATTTTGATTTATTGAAGTGCCGATTTTTTTCATGTAGATATTTTAGGATTAATTTGTGAAAGTCATTCTGAGAAGTGCGAAGAATCTTTCGGATTTAGATTCTTCGGTCGTTTCACTCCCTCAGAATGACAATTATTCTTCATTCAATAAATTCCTCGCTATTACAATCCTCTGGATCTCCGAAGTGCCTTCACCAATCGTACAGAGTTTTACATCCCGGTAAA
>JAUSIA010000140.1 GCA_030648225.1 Ignavibacteria bacterium
GCCAGATATTGATCTTGAAACTCTCGAAGTTGTGCCGAATGTTATTCTCAGCTCTTCTGCCTCAATGAGGCTGCCACTCAGGTGGATTGGAATTCTCTATGGTAAAATTAAAGCAGATCTTGCAGCCACAAGTGGTATATACACTGAGAAAGATGTAATTAAAATGATTATGGCAGGAGCTAAAGTAACGCAAATGCTTTCCTGCTTATTAAAGTTTGGAATCGGACATATAGCCGATGTTATTATCAAACTAAAATACTGGATGGAAGTTAATGAATATGAATCTCTCGAACAGATGAGAGGAAGTATGAGCTATATGAATGTTGATGATCCATCTAAGTTTGAGCGTGCAAATTATATGAAGGTATTGCATTCAGTTAGGTAAAAAAGCTAAGGTTAGGCTGAGGCTAAAACAAAATAAGACGAATAACTTTTGAGTTTAAATAAAATTACAACGCCCAGCTATATAACTTTTTGTTCAACCAGTTGATTATACTTATACCGATTCCTTGTTTATCCCCAATTTGATTTTGTTTGAATTGTGTTAAAACCTCTTCTATCCGATCAAAATCATTTTCTGTTTGATAAATAAAATATTTTGCCGGCATATCATAATAATGTCCATTAGAAAAATTAGGATAAGGAATTTTTCCTGAATCAGGGAATTGAAATTCAGTTAGCTGCAGTGTTGAATGAAGTGTATCAAGAAACTCATCGCACAAACCTGAATCAGATTGAGTTGTTCCACATAAGTAAACAAAAGATTTTTCCGGAAAACGCCAGAATATATTTTGATATTGTTCTGTATCCGCAGTTGGTTTTCCATTAAGAGTTAATGAAGAATCGTTTACTTTCAAGTTATATTCATCAGAAAAGTCTTTATAACTAATTTGCAGATTATAATATCCATTTACTAAATCAAGCTTAATCATTGAGTGTGCAGGTCCTAAAGCCGGTAAAAGAATAGAAGGAATATAAATTCCATTGATATAAATAGTTATTGTATTGCCATTGATTTGGAGATAATTGCTGATAGAGTAATTAAAATTAGGATATTCTTTTTCAGTGACTAAAGAAAGGAAAATTTCAGGCTCCCCAATTTCAGTATATTCATGATGTGTTTCAATTACATCAAATAAAATTTTACTGTCTAAAGGAAGTAATTTATTATCGTCATTTTCAAAAAGATCACATTGAGGGAAAAATAATGCGATGAAGACAACCAGAAAAATTTTAAGTTGGTTTTTCATAATTAAACCCCTTCAATATTCTTTTTAAAGCCTGAATTTAAATTAGTTAATTTATTATAAATGACCTTTTTTTCAGTACCTATTCAAGCAAATTAACTTTTCATTTCAGTTAAAGCTGGATTTTTAATAATTTTTAATAGTCATTAAGGAATCTCTTTTAGAATTGATTTAATTTATTTATGCAAACAACTTATAATCTCGATTTCAGGCTGTTCGATAGTTTTCCTGATATGTGCTTTATTCTTGATAAGCAGGGAGATGTTGAGGACCTGAACATCTCTGCAAGAATTAAACTTGATATAAAGTGGAGAGGAGAGAAGAGCCACCATTTTATTGATTTGGTTGATGATGCCTGGAAGGAATCAACTCAAAATGAAATTGAGAAATGTAAGAATGAATATAAGAGTAAGATAAGTGAATCAAAATTATCTTCCGGAAAAAATAATTTTGATGTTGAGCTTTTAATCGCACCTTATACTTACCAACTTGATAAAGGAAGAAATGAACATTTAATTATTCTTGCAAGGGACATTACAGAAACCAGAAAAAAAGAATTAGATCTTCTGAGGTTTTATAACATTGCTGAAAAAACTGTTTTTCCTTTACAGATTACAAGTCTTGAAGGAAAGATGCTTTATGTTAATCCGGCTTATGAAGCAGCAAGCGGATATACAAGAGAAGAATTGCTGGGAAAAAATCCAAATGTATTTAGCAGCAAAAAGCATCCTAAAAATTTCTGGACAAATATGTGGGCGACAATAAAGAGCGGTAAAGTTTGGGTTGGTGAAGTAGAGAATAGGAGAAAAGATGGTTCACCGTTTTACGCGCAGCTTCTTATTTCCCCAATTCTTAACAGTAAAGGAAAGGTATTCGGATTCTTTGGCGTGCACAGAGATCTTTCCGAAAAAAAACTTATGGAAAAACAGTTAATTCATTCTCAAAAAATGGAAAGTATCGGAACCCTTGCTGCAGGCATTGCACACGAAGTGGGAAATCCTCTTGCATCAATATCTGCCATTGTTCAGGTTGTACAAAGAACAACTGAAGATTCTTTTGTTAAGGAAAAGATTGATTTGATTAAAAGCCAGGTAACACGAATTTCGAAAATTATAAGAGACCTTGTTGATTTCTCCCGCCCTTCAAATTATGAACTGAGATTGACAGATATAAACCAGAATATTATTGAAGCAGTAAACATAACCCGCGTTGGAGCAAAAGCTAAAGATGTTAATTTTGAATTTAAGAAGGATGAAAATATTGCACTTCTTCCTTTGGTTGCTGACCAGATTGAACAGGTTTTTATTAATATTCTACTTAATGCTGTTGATTCTTTTGCCGAACCTGTTTCAAAAGGTAAAAAAGAAAAAAAAATTACTATTGCAACCGAAGTTAAAGATGATTTTGTTAGTATTACTTTTTCCGATAACGGCAGCGGAATTAAAGATGAGCATCTTATTAAAATTTTTGAACCCTTCTTTACTACTAAAATAGAAGGGAAAGGAACAGGTCTTGGTCTTTGGGTAAGCTATGGAATAGTAAAAAGTTTCCAGGGAGATATTACAGTAAAAAGTAAATTGGGTGAAGGAACAACTTTTGTAATTTCTTTACCGACTAATCCTAAATAGAGGTTATTATGCAGGAAAAAATTTTAGTTGTAGATGATGAAGATATTATTAGGGAGTCACTCTCCTTCATCTTAAAGAAAGAAGGTTTTCTTGTTGAAGAAGCTGCCAACGGGAAAGAAGCTTTTGATAAGATAAAAGAAAATTCATTCGATCTTGTTATAAGCGATCTTGAAATGCCCGTTATGAAAGGGCCTGAACTTCTTGAGGAAATTAAAAAGCTTGATATTAAAACTTCAGTAATTATTGTAACTGCATTCGGCTCACTTGATACTGCAATTAAAGCTTTAAGAAGCGGAGCGAGTGATTATATTCTTAAGCCTGTCGAGTTTGATGAGCTTCTTATAAAAATAAGAAGATTGTTTGATACAAAGAATATTCTGCTTGAGAATAGGATCCTTCGCAGTGAAATCCAAAGGAAATTTGATTTTGAAAATATCATTGGTAAAAGCCCGGCAATGAAATCTGTTTACCAGATGATAAAAACAGTTGCAGAAACAGACAGCACTGTTTTGATAACCGGCAAGAGCGGAACCGGAAAAGAGCTTGTAGCGCGGGCTCTTCATTTTCATAGTAAAAGAAAGAACAAACCTTTTATTATTGTTAACTGCGGCGCCATAACCGAAAACCTGATTGAGAGTGAATTGTTCGGACATAAGAAAGGTGCTTTCACTGGTGCTGTTTCCGATAAGGAAGGTTACTTTAAAGCTGCTGAAGGTGGAACATTATTCCTTGATGAAATAAGTGAATTGCCTTTGCTAATGCAGGTAAAGTTTTTAAGAGTTCTCCAGGAGAAGGAATACACTCCTGTTGGAACTACGGTTGTTTTACCGGTTAACGTAAGATTTTTAGCATCAACTAACCGCGAACTTAAAGAGGAAATTAAAGCAGAAAAATTCAGAGAAGATCTTTACTATCGTTTGAATGTTGTAGAGATTAATCTTCCCGGTCTTCAGGACAGGGTTGAAGATGTTCCTCTTCTTGCAGATCATTTCCTTAACAAGTACAGAACTGAAATGAATAAAAATATTAAGGGAATAGATAACCAGGCTATACGTGCTTTGATGACACATAAATGGAAAGGTGAAGTGCGTGAGCTTGAAAATGTTATTGAACGTGCAGTTATTTTTTCGGGAAGTGATTTTATTTCACTTAAAGATCTGCCGCCAAACTTTCAGCAGCAGGGGGATATTACAGGTGCTTTAACTACAGGTTCCTTTGAAGAAGCTGTCAGGAATTATGAGAAAGACCTGATTATGAAAGCACTTGAGAGTAATGAATTCAATAAAGAAAAAACAGCAGAAGCTCTGCAGGTTGGATTATCTACTCTTTACAGAAAGCTGAAAGAACTTGATATAAAATCCTAAGCAAATACTTAGCAAGTTCAAGTGTAAGATCAAGTTCAAGAAGTTTCAAGTTTTCTCCTTGAACTTGACCTTGAACTTGAACTCAACCTTCCCCTTCTTTCTTAAAATCAAGATTTTATATTTTCATTACTGAGAATACTTGCTGAATATAAATTTTGCAAAAGTTAATCACTTGCCTTAAATAAAAGAGAATTCCCCTCATTTGATAGTTGAAATTTTATACATCATTTCTTAAATGATATGGCACGCAAATGGGGAAAAGATAAGCGGGTGCAGTGCATCTTTGATAATAATGAAATGAAAAAAATAGTTTTTTATAGTCCCGATTTTACTTTAAACCTCAGCCTGCTGATGTACCTGCAGTCTAATTACAGTATTACAACTACAACAGACATTGAGGATTTAAAAGCGATTAGTTCCAGTTTTAGCTGCGATTTAATCATATTAGATACTCCTCCTTCATTGGATGTAGAAACTCTTTGTAAACAGCTGAAAGATTATAATTCTAAAACACCAATAATTTTATTGTATGTATTTGATAATAAATTAAAAATTCTTGACGAGAGCATCAGGAAGTACGTTAACACGGTCTTCTACAAACCTTTCGATCTCGATAATGTAACACGACAGCTTTCTGGGCTAACAAACTGATCCTTAAAAAATAAACGAAGAGTTATGAGTAATAAAAATATTCTAACCCCGGTTGATTTTTCAGTTAATTCAATCCAGGCTTTCGATTTTGCAGTTCAGTATTCGCGGCAGCATAAAACTATACTTCATTTGCTTCATGTAATTGATCCTTCGTTATTTGAACAAAGCTATCGTTTCAATAATGAATTTATGATGATGGAAAGAATGCGAAGTGCAAATGAGGAATTGAAAAAATTTGTAAATGAGATTCCTCATCCCGAATTGGAAATAATTGAAAACCTAAGAATAGGAAAACCATATAAGGAAATATTAAATTATTCACAGCAACATAAAATTGATTTAATAATTATAGGCTCTCACGGATGGACTGCAGAATATAATTTAGTTACAGGAAGTGTTGCAGCAAAAGTAATTGAACTCTCTAAGGTTCCTGTTATTTGTTTAAAAACAGATGCTTCGATACTTAAAAATCATGATATTATTATTGATACAACTATGGCTGAAAACTGGATTGGTTAAGTTATTCTTAGATATGCTACATTTTTAGAATCTGTAATTCTGAAAACATATATAATGCTAACCTTACGCAATGTTTGGAATAATGGAATGTTGGAATAATGAGAGAAAATATTAAAAAATAACATTCCATCATTCCAGTACTCCAATATTCCAGGCATTTTGCGTAACCTCAGTATAATAGTTATTTTCCAGACACCTTTATACATTATACCTCTATAACCACCTCTTTCTCAAAACTGAAAATCCACTTTGAATTTTCTCTGATTTAAGAGATTTTAACGATTTAATAATGCTTATTAATTCATATTTATCAACTATTTTATCGGCATAAGCTTTGAATTTGTTGTAGAAATTTTCAATACTTATTATTGAGATTGTATAAAAAATAGTGAGGAAAAAAATTATGAAAAATCTTTTTGTATATCTTGCTTTTGTTTTCGCAGTTGTATTTTTATTCGGTTTCGCATATTCCTTCAACCCTGAAGGAGGTGACGGAAAATCAATCTTTGTTGAAAAGAAATGCAATACATGTCATTCAGTTGAAGTTGCAGATATTGAGAGTAAAAAGAAAGATGCTCTCGATCTTTCAAAAACAGGTGATAAATATGATGCAGAATTTCTTGCAAAGTTTATTACTAAGAAAGAAAAAATTGATGACAAAGAGCATAAAATAGCAATGAAAGGATCTGAAGAAGAAGTAAAAACAGTTGCAGAATGGCTTGCTTCATTAAAATCTGTGGAAACGAAGTAATTGAGTATTATTAATTCTTTGCATAAGCGGTTGCTGAATAATGTTATTTGAAAACACCAGGCAGTCTGGAAAAGATAGAAATGTAAGTAGATTAGTTTTGCTCTCCTTTCTAATTTTGTTTCTTATTTTGAACTTACATAGTGATTTATTTGCACAGAGTAAGGAAGACTGCCTTGTGTGTCACGAAGATGAAAGTCTTACGATGGAAAAAGAAGGGAGAGAATTCTCCCTTTTTGTTAATCCTGGTGTATTAAATAAATCTACACACAACAAACTCTCCTGCGTTTCCTGCCATGTCGGTTTTAATCCGGATGATTTACCGCATAAAGAAAATATTCAACCGATAGATTGCAGGCTTTGCCATAAAGATGCACCTATAAAACATCAATTCCATCCGCAAATGATGAAAGCCGGAGGAAGCAATGATACTCCGGATATTTCATGTAAAAATTGTCATGGCAAGCATGATGTTATTTCACCGGTAGTACCTGCAAGCAAATGGTACTCAGCAAATCTTATCACTTCCTGCGGAAACTGCCATAAAGAAGTTGCGGGTATTTATAAAGGCTCCCGGCATTTCCTGTCATTTAAAAAAGGTTTTAAAGATGCACCAAATTGTTTAACCTGCCATAGAAGTCAGATAGCTAAAGTATCTGGAAGCAGGAATATAATTGAATTAAAACTTGCACAGGAAAAACTTTGTCTTTCCTGCCATCTTGATAAACCTGAAGTAAAGGAACGCACAATTCCTTCTGCAGGTTTTATTGCTTCATACGATTCGAGTATACACAGGGTAGCATTATTAAATGGAAATCCAAATGCAGCAGGCTGTGTTGATTGCCATACAAGCCACAATGTAAAGGATGGTTCTGATATTTCATCAACAGTATACAGGATGAACATTCCTTCAACTTGTGGTAACTGCCATGCTGAAATAACAAAAGATTATAATGAAAGTATCCACGGTGTTTCAGCAATGAAGGGAAATAAGGGTGTTCCTGTTTGTACAGACTGCCATGGCGAGCATGATATTTTAAAACACACTGATCCGCGGTCACCTGTTGCTTTTAAGAATGTTTCGGAACAGGTTTGTTCACCCTGTCATAGTTCTGTAAAGCTTTCTGAAAAGTATGGAATAAGTACTGATCGCTTCAAAACTTTTTCAGACAGCTATCATGGGCTTGCTTTAAAAGGAGGATCCTTAGCTGTGGCAAATTGTGCAAGCTGCCATGGAATTCATAATATTAAATCATCGAGTGATCCAACTTCGATGGTTAATAAAGCAAATCTTGTAAAAACCTGCGGCTCGTGTCATCGTGGTGCAAATGAGAATTTTGCAAAAGGGAAAATTCATTTAACCTATGAAAAGGGAGATGATCCTCTGCTATACTGGATATCCACCACTTACATCATTTTAATTTTTACGATTGTCGGCGGAATGTTTATTCATAATCTTTTAGATTTTATCCGGAAATCAAAAATCAAAAAATTGAAACAAATGGGATTAATAAGAACTGAACTCCATGGTCATAGTCTTTATCTCCGAATGACTTTAAATGAACGTATACAACATGCTTTGATGGCTTTAAGTTTTATAACACTGGTTATTACAGGTTTTATGCTGCACTTTCCGGATGCATGGTGGGTTAGACATATAAGAGATTTAAGTACAGAGGCATTTGAATACCGAAGTTTGCTTCATAGAATTGCGGCAGTAGTGATGATTGGAATTAGTCTATATCATATAATTTATATATCAGCTACAACCAGAGGCAGACAATTTATTAAAGATCTTTTGCCAAGATATGAAGACCTTAGAGACGCAATTGGGATTGCAAAATTCAACCTTGGCTTATCCAAGGAGAAACCTAAATTAGACCGGTTCAGCTACGTTGAAAAAGCAGAATACTGGGCTCTTATCTGGGGAACGATAGTTATGTCCTTAACCGGTATAATAATGTGGTTCGATAATACTTTTATAGGTTTGTTTACAAAACTTGGTTGGGATGTTGCCCGTACAATTCATTACTTTGAAGCTTGGCTTGCCTTCCTTTCTATAGTTGTATGGCATTTCTACTTTGTAATATTTAATCCGGATGTATATCCAATGAATACTGCCTGGTTAACAGGCAAAATCCCGGAAGAAGAGATGAAGGATGAACATCCTAAAGAATATGAAAGAATTTCCCCGGATAAAGATAAAAATTAATAATCTGAATGTCCTAAAATAGGGAGGGACTTAATTCTTAACATGTACAGGAGAGTAAGATATAACAAGCCGGAAAAGATTTTTATTATAAATATCTTAAGCATTTTTTTATTTTTTTTACTTACTCCTTCTTTTTACTCTCAGGATAACAGCGATTGCCTGATGTGCCATGAAGATAATTCTTTAACCGGCACAAGGAATGGTAAAACCATTTCAGTTTTTGTAAATGAAAAAAAATTATCTTCATCAGTACATTCAGATATTGATTGTATCTCTTGCCATATTGATCTTGAAGGAATTGATGTTCACGATGAAGATGTAGAAAAAGCAAAATGTAATTTGTGTCATGATGAAATACAGGCAAAATATGATCTTAGTCTTCACGGGAAAGCATTTGCAAAAGGGGATCGGTTAGCTCCGATTTGTCAGAATTGCCACGGTTCTCATGATATAATTCCGGTTAAGAATTCAAAATCTAAAGTAGCTCCCATAAACATTCCCGGTTTATGCGGGCAATGTCATAAAGAAGGATCACCTGTCCAATTACAAAGGAATATACCTCAAACCCACATTTTAGAAAATTATTCTGAAAGTATTCATGGGGAAGGTTTACTTAAGAAAGGTTTGATTGTTACTGCAACCTGTGCATCATGCCATACAGCACATGATATCTTACCACATACTGATCCAAAATCATCAATTGCAAGAAAAAATATTGCAAATACCTGCGCAAAATGTCATGCAGAAATTGAACTAGTTCACCGGAAAGTAATTAAAGGTGCTC
>JAUSIA010000141.1 GCA_030648225.1 Ignavibacteria bacterium
CCCAGATAATAAAAACAGCCGTAAAACGTTTCGCACGGCATGGCTTAAATAAAACAACACTTACTGAAATTGCCCGCGACCTTAGAATTGGTAAAGCAACAATCTATCATTATTTCAATTCTAAGGAGGAACTTTTCTATCAAACTATGGAATATGATGCATCTCTTGTCGTTGAAGACATCAAACAAATTTTTAATAATGAACAGCTTTCAACTAAAGAAAGATTTCTTGAATACTTTAATTACAAACAGGAGATATATAATAAGTACAAGCTGCTTTATGATGTAATGATAAGAGTCTTAAAAGAAGAAGGACCTGAAAAGGAACACGAGATTCTTAAAAAGCTTCTTCAAAATGAAGAGGAAGTTTTGAAACTTGTATTAAGCTCTCTTTATAACAGCAAGATTGAATCAATGAATCCAGAACTGCCGAAGTTTTTTGCAATGCAAAGCTGGGGAATTCTTTTTGGGAAAAAGCTGAATGATATAAGGAGTGATGGTACTATTCAAAGTTCTAAAGATTTACTGTTGGAAAGTTTGGATAATTTTATTAGCTGAATTAGAGTTTTGAATTCCTTCTAATCATATTCTAAGGAAAAATCTATTTGATGATTAAAATCCAAATCCCAAAAAACAAATAACAAATAATTTTCAATAACCAAATATCAATCACAAAAATATGGTAAGGGGTTTGGAATTTTGTACCTGCCTGGCGGCAGACAGGTTTGTTTATTGGTGCTTATTTGGTTTTTGAGATTTGAAGATTGAAAATTTTATAGTATTGGCTGGAATAATAAATAAGGACTAACATTCCATTCATTCCAATTTTCACTTTTCCAGAGGTTATTCCTCATCGTCATCTGTATCCTCGCTGAACAAATACTTTTCATATTTATGCTTTACCATTCTCGCTTCTACAATAAAGTAAACATCCTCAGCAATGTTTGTTGCATGATCACCCAATCTTTCAAGCTGGCGCGAAATAACAAGCAATGCAACTGCAGTTTGTATATCATCAGGATTCTTTTTCATAATATCAACAAGTATCTGGTGATTCTCTTTATTGTGCTGATCGAGTATTCTATCTGTCTCAATAACTTTTTTAGCAAGCTGTGCATCATCCTGTATAAAAGAATCAATGGAGAGACGGATCATTTCTCTTACAATCTTTGCCATCTCAGCAAAATGAGTTTTATTAATCCACTCAGGTTTCTTCTCCATAAGCTTTGAATTCTCAACGATATTAACTGCTATATCCCCCATTCTTTCAAGATTTGTATTGATTGTAAGAGCAGACATAATTAAACGAAGATCCATTGCAACAGGCTGGTTTAATGCAAAAATTTTCTGGCATATCTTATCAATCTTAACATCATATTTATCTACCTTCTTCTCTTTCTCCATAATAATATCGGCAAGTGAAGGATTCTCTTCTTCAATTAATCTTATAGCCATCTCTACCTGTTCATCAACAAGCGAGCACATTTTCAATATTCTTGTTTTCAGCTTTTCAAGCTGCTGATCAACTTGTCTTTCCATTTAAATTCAAATTTAATTAAAAGATGCTTCTAAAAAAGGATTAAATAATATAAAAATCAACCAAACCTTCCGGTTACATAATCTTCGGTCTGTTTCTTTGTAGGATTAGTAAATATTTTAGATGTCTTATCATATTCAATTAATTCACCAAGATAAAAGAATGCAGTCTGATCACTCACTCTTGCTGCCTGCTGCATATTATGAGTGACGATAACTATGGTGTACTTAGTTTTAAGTTCGTGAATAAGTTCTTCAATTTTAGCTGTGGATAAGGGATCAAGAGCGCTTGCCGGTTCATCCATAAGAACTATTTCAGGTTCAACTGCAAGAGCACGTGCAATGCAAAGTCTCTGCTGCTGTCCACCCGATAAACTGAGTGCTGGTTCATGCAACCTGTCGTAAACTTCATTCCAGAGAGCAGCCTGCTTTAAAGTTTTTTCAGCTGTTTCATCCAGAACTTTTTTATCTCTGATTCCATTTATCTTCAAACCATAAATGAGATTTTCATAAATGGTTTTTGGAAAGAGATTTGATTTTTGAAAAACCATCCCGATCCTTTTCCTGAGGTTTACAACATCAATCTGCTTATCATAAATGTTTACACCTTCAATCAATACTTCCCCCTGAATTTTAACATGATCAATCAGATCATTCATTCTGTTAAGAACCCGCAAAAAAGTTGATTTACCGCAGCCGGAAGGTCCAATAAAAGCAGTTACCTTTTTAGCAGGAATCTCTATCGAAATATTTTTTAACGCTTGTTTCTCGCCGTAATAGAGATCAAAGTTATTAACTGATATTTTTACTTCTTTCATCTGAAAATTTTATAATCTTCCTAAAATTTTTCTAAACCTGTACCTGAAAAGAATTGCTGTAATGTTCAGCAAAAAAGTTAATGCAATAAGAACTAATGTTGAGCCATATTGTATTGGCAAAGTTTTAGTTGGGTTTGACGACTGTGTTGCCAGAATAAAAATATGATATGCAAGATACATAAATTGTTCTGTAGGATTTATCATCGGGATACAATAATCACCAATGCAAAGATCCACAACCGGGAGATTGGGAAGAAAAAAAGCTGCGCCAAGAAAAAGAATAGGGGCTGTTTCTCCCGCACCGCGGCTTATTGCGAGAATTGTTCCTGTTAAAATTCCGGGCCTTGCCTGGGGCAGAACAACATGTTTAATTGTCTGCCATTTGGTTGCGCCCAATCCATAAGAAGCATCTCTGTGGGTTTTAGGTACTGAATTAAGGGCTTCAAGTGTTGAAACGATTACAATTGGCAGAACAAGAACTGCAAGCGTTGCAGATGCCCACAACAATGCAGGCTGTCCGAAAAGTAAACCTGTTTCCAAAACATCATCTATATTTCTTCCTATAAAAAGAATAAAGAAACCCAGACCGAACAGACCAAAAACAATTGAAGGAACTCCTGCAAGATTGTTTATTGATGTCCTTATCACCCTTGTAAAGAAAGTATCTTTTGCATATTCATTAAGATATATAGCAGAAAAAACTCCAAGTGGAACTGCAAACAAAATCATAATAAATGTTACAGCTATAGTACCAAAAATTGCAGGGCCAATTCCTCCTTTAGTCATATTGTTTCGTGGGGAATCAAAAACAAATTCTAAAGAGAGTATTCCCGATCCTTCAACAACAATTTTCCCAAGAAGCAGAAGAAGAATAATAACAAGCACAAGGAATAATAACCTTATAAGGTTTATAAAAATTATTCCCTGAACATCTTTATGTTTTTGCTTTAACTGTTCCATTTGCTAAAAAGTATTTTTCTTTCTCATCTTGCTAATTACTATTTCTGCAATAAGATTAAGAAAGAATGTAATTGTAAAAAGAACAATTCCTATAAAAAATAATGCATAGTAATGATCCGAACCCTGAGATACCTCACCCATTTCCGCAGCAATAGTTGCAGTCATAGTTCTTACGCTCTCAAAAATATTTGCAGTAATATTAGCAGCATTCCCTGATGCCATAAGCACAATCATAGTTTCACCAATTGCCCTGCCGAATCCAAGAATAATACTTGCAGATACGCCGCTGAATGCAGCAGGAAGAATAACATGCCTTATTGTTTGCCATTTGGTTGCTCCCAGGCCATAAGAAGCCATTCTTAAATCATTAGGAATAGAATGAAGTGCATCTTCTGTTAAAGAAGCTATGATAGGAATTATAACAAATGATAAACCAAGTGAAGCAATAAAAGCATTCAACCTGTTCACAGGATTAAGAAGATCATTAAAGAATGAGGCTCCAACAGCAAGCATAATAAAACCGAGAACCACAGTTGGGATTCCTGCAAAAAGTTCGATCATAGGTTTAAGGAATTCTTTCAGTTTCGGGTTTGCAACCTCAGAAAGATAAATTCCTGCTGCTACTCCAAAAATTGTAGAAATTATTGTACCAGGAATTGCGGTAAGTAATGTTCCAAGGATTAATGGGACTAATGAATACCTTGCTTCTGCTGAAGTTGGATACCATTCATATACTCTTTTTACAGAACCGTCCGCCTGAACCTGATCAAGGTAAATAAAATCAAGAAACCCAATATGCTCAAGGGCTTTGAATCCTTCTTTAAATAAAAAAACAAAAATCAGGATTATAAATACAAGTGCCATTGCACCATTAACAGCAAAGAAATATTTAATTATTCTTTCTTTAATGCGTATAGATTTTTTTATCTTTTTTCCGAAGGAAGATTCTTGAGATCTGTCAGGAGTTTTTATATCAGTAATATGTGATTGTTCTGCTATCAATATTTTTTATGTTAAAATTTTAAGATCAAAGAAAACTATAATAGAAAGTTATTCTTCCTGTAACAGATGCATCATAATTATTTCCATCTAAAGATTCATAAGTTTCAATAAGTACATTAGGCATAAGTGATACAGAAGCATCAGGTTTAAAGACCAAACTAAAAATATAAAAGTTTCTTGAATCACCATTGAAATCAGAATCTATGTTGGGATCAAAATGATCAAACCTTACGACTGCTCCTATTAATGAAGAAAAGCTATAAGAGCCAAAAGCAGAAATACCAAGAGCATTTCTTGTCTGATAAACTAAGCTTGATATCGTTTGCTCAGCAAATCCATTTTCTCTCATTTGCAGAAAGCTTTCAATTCCAAAACTAAATTTATCTTTCTCGCTATAGCCTGCAAAGAGAGCTGTTGTAATATCATTATTATTTAAAGTAACAGAATTAACTTTTAATGAAGGTCTGATTTTAAGATCTCCATAAACAGTAACAGAAATATTCTTCAAAGGTTTAAAATGCAGATGCCCGTAAAATCTTTTATACTTATCAATCTCCGGAGAATTACCGCTGTTATTACCAATCATTAGCCAGTAATTAATATTACCGGAATTATCAAACATACCTTTTAAAGATATACCTAAATCACGTGAAGAGACTATCCCTCTCAGATCCATTATAGTTTTTTCTAAAGAACGATATCCCCAAACTGCTTCTGAAATTTCAAATGAAGGTGGCGGCTGCAATCCTAATATTATATCACTACCATCAAAGATGTTCTTCCATTTCAAGTAAGCATCTTTTAAAGCTACACCTATTTTCCCGTTACTTGTGTTGGCGGATTGATCGGCTTCAAGCCTGAATCTTGTATCAAAAGTTTCCGAAATTTTATAATCATAAGTAAAATAAATTCTTCTGAACTGGAAACCATTAAGATCCTTTTTCCCAGGAAGAGCGATATTACTTAAGGAATCAATTAAAGGATCCCTTGAAATATTATAAAAATAATCCCCAAACATATTTCCGGAAATCTTTCCGTTTTGCCCGAATATTCCTGTTGCGCAAACAACAGAAATAAAAACTAAAAAATAGTGCTTCAACTCTCTCTCTCTTTCTTAAAACACTATCTTAGTTTTTCAACTAAGTTGGTTTATGTTTAGTATCCTAAATAATATTTTTTAGTCATTCCGTTTTACTAAATCAAAATTAACATAACGGTTGGTTTTTTTCCATCTTCCATCTTCCCATCTTCCATTTT
>JAUSIA010000170.1 GCA_030648225.1 Ignavibacteria bacterium
CCGATGCGTGATGGCGTTATTGCAGATTTTGAAATTGCCGAAGGAATGATAAGAGCCTTTATAAAGAAGGTAGGAGGGGGAATGATTTCAAGCCGCCGTATTTTAGTAGCTGTTCCGAGTGGTATTACTGAAGTTGAAAAAAGAGCCGTAAGAGATAGTGCCGAACACGCAGGTGCAAAAGAAGTACACTTAATTGCTGAACCAATGGCTGCTGCAATTGGAATCGGGATTGATGTTGATGCTCCTGTTGGTAATATGATTATTGACATAGGAGGAGGAACAACAGAAATTGCAGTAATAGCTCTTAACGGAATTGTGAATGAAGAATCTATCCGCATTGCAGGCGATGAAATGAATTATGCTATTATGCAGTTCTTCAAAAAGAATCATAATATTCTTATTGGTGAGAGAACTGCAGAAGCAATAAAATGTGAAGTAGGTTCAGCAGTTCCTTTAAAAGAGGAAATAACAATACAGGTTAAAGGAAGAGACCTTGTAGGCGGAGTTCCAAAAACAACTGAAGTTAGTTCTGTAGAAATTCGGGAAGCTTTAAATGAAGCAGTTGTTCAGATAGTTGATGCAGTCCTTCAGTCACTTGAAAGAACACCACCAGAATTATCAGCAGATATTCTTGACAGGGGAGTGATGCTTACAGGAGGCGGAGCTTTACTTAAAGGTCTTGATGAAAGAATAAGAATGGAAACAAACCTTCCTGTTCATGTTGCTGAAGATCCTTTAACTGCAGTTGTAAGAGGCACAGGAAAGGTAATTGAAAATCTTAATGGCTACAGTAAAGTATTAATTCGTAACCGAAGATATTAATGTTTAGATTTTTTTCTAAAGTCTGGGAAGAATATAAAGAATACATAATATTAATCCTTCTTTTAGTAATCAGCCTCGTAACCCTCTCATTAAATCAAAAACCCGGAATAAAAAAAGTTAGAGCAGTTGCATTTGGCACTTTTGCATCTGTTACTTCTGTTATTTCTGATGTTATTAATACAGCTAAAGTTCAGAGTGAAAATGAGAGACTTAGAAAAGTAAATGCTGAACTTATGCTGCAGGTGAACAGGTTAAGAGAATATGGAATTCTTAATGAAGAATTAAAAGGACTTGTTGGATTAAAAGATACTTTTAATTATCCTTTAATTCCTGCAACTATTGTTTCTAAATCATTAACCAAATCTCAGAGTACAATTACTATAAATGTTGGTGAGGGCAGCGGTATAAAACCGGGGATGCCTGTTATAAATGACCAGGGTTTAATTGGAATTATACAGTCAATTTCTGAAGATTATGCTATTGCCAGAACTTTAAAAAATATTGATCTTAAACTTACAGTAAAAGATGAAAGAAGCCGTGTTGATGGCATAATGAAATGGACCGGTGAAGATCTTGTTATTGTTGATGTACCAAAAACTTATGATATAGAACCAGGGGACAGAATTATAACTTCAGAACTAAGCTCAATTGTTCCTATACCAATACCGATTGGTGTTGTAGTTGGTTTAAGTAAAGTTGAAACAGGAATTTTTAATGAAGTTAGAATAAAACCTTTTGTAGATTTTGTAAGAGTAGAAAATGTTTTTGTACTGGGAGTTTTGCAAAGCAAACAGAAAAACAACCTTGAACTAAATTTCTATAAACGTAATTAGAATGAAATACCAGTTTATCTTTCCAATACTTCTCTTCATTCCGCTGCTTATTCTTCAAACAACAGTTATTCCTCTGTTTGCTGTTTATAATGCTATACCCGACCTTATCCTGATACTTCTTGTTTTTTATGCGATCAGTTATGGACAGATATTCGGGACAGTTTTAGGGTTTGGTTATGGTTTTCTTTTTGATTTAATAACCGGTAGTTTACTTGGCAGCGCAATGCTTTCTAAAACAATGGCAGGATTTATAGCAGGTTATTTTTCAAATGAAAACAAGAGAGACATTTATTTAAGATCATACATATTTTCTTTCATTGTATTTTTATGTGCAGTTATTGATTCAATTGTTTATTCATTTTTTTCATCAGCAGAGTTGCAAAGAAATTTTTTACTTCTTTTCTTTGAACAAGGATTATTACCCGGTTTGTATACAGCAGTAATTAGTATAATTGTATTTATATTTTTACCTGCAAGGAGGCTGGCTTGAGCGATCCTGATTTTGCATCATCTTCCAGAAGAACAATTCTTTATTTTATTTTGATCGGCACTTTTGCTGTAATTAGTTTCCGGCTTTTCCAGATGCAGATACTTCAGCAGAAATCTTATGAAGAAAAATCTGCCGATAACAGTATTAAAGCTATTGAACAGATTCCGTTGCGCGGTGTTTTCTTTGACCGTAACAGGGAAGTTATTGTAAGCAATATCCCTGCTTATACTTTAAGAATTACTCCCGCTTATTATGACCGCAGCCTTAACAGAATTCTCGAAACCGTTTTGGAAGTTGATTCAGGTTATATTGATAAAATTCTTTACAACAACCGTATTTATTCAAAGTATGTTCCTATAAGAATAAGAAGAGGAATAGATTTCAGAGTAGTATCCTGGCTGGAAGAAAACTCCGAACATCTTCTTGGGGTTGATTACATTGTTGAAATGCAAAGAGGTTACCCCGCAGGTATTATGGGTTCCCATATGTTTGGGTATACAAAAGAAATTTCACCCCGGCAGCTTGCAAAAGAAAAAGAATATTATAAACCGGGAGATTATG
>JAUSIA010000176.1 GCA_030648225.1 Ignavibacteria bacterium
GATAATATCCGACAACTTTATTCTGTGAATAAACTAAATTGTGACAAATGAAAACTGCAGACAAAATCAAAATTAATTTCTTAACAAAATTTAAGCCGTAGAATGATTTCATAATTTCCAATCCCTTATACAATAAATAAAAATTTAATGTCAAAATATCAATCTTTTAATCAATATAAAGAGGCTACCCCTTTAGAGAGATAGCCCCTTAAGAAAGGAGAGCATTATCCTTTCGTTCGGCATTATTTGAGCAAAGTCATTTTTTTAGTTTGAACATTTTTATTCTGCTCTAATGTGTAGAAATATACACCGCTTGCCAGGCTGCTTAAATCAACATTGAATTCATATGAACCGCGTATTTTATAACGGTTATCTACAACTGTATAGACTTCTTCTCCCTGAAGATTATATATTTTCAAATTAACAAAACCATCTTCCGGCAGATCAAATGAAATAGTTGTAGATGGGTTAAATGGGTTTGGATAATTATGATCTAACCTGAAGCCAAATACAGGTTCTCCGGGTTCATTGCCTACTCCAACAGGTGAGGAACCGGTTGCATAAAAATTATCTAAAAGAATTGTAACTGTATCAGTTTCACACGCATCGCTATCGCCATGAATTCCAAAAGCAATTGTCTGAACTGAATCCAGATCCAATACACCATCTACTGAAACTGCCCAGGAGGGGTATCCAAAATCTGAAAATGGAAGAACTATTTCATTCCAGCCACCATCGGTATGAGATGCACCATGCTTATTGGTTTCAACCAGGAACCCGTAAATACCACCGCCAGCAGGCAGCCATCTCCATAAATCTGTATTTTCCAAAATATCAAAGGTGAATTGAGAATTAGATGATGCCTTTACTCCATTTCTTAACAGACCTCTTTTTGCTGGATCAACAATTTTCAGCCAGAATCTTAATTCAGTTGCACCAGTAAGATCAACAAGAGCAGGAAATGTCCATTTTGCATCAGTCCATGTTCCCCAGGTATTAGGATAAACTGCAAATGTTGCAGTAACTTCGTGAGAACCAATTCCTTCCTTATAATCATTAAAATTATCTGTAACAGTCAGGGAATTAGCAGGATCATTAACTGCAATTACCCAGTTTGCTGAATTGCCATCGCAACTAAGTAAGGGCTGAGGACCAATGGGTACTGACGTTGTAATTCGCAGATCATCAAAAAGTACAACAACTGTATCTGTTGCTACACCTGAAGAATCACTATGAATTCCAAAACCCACTGTTAAAATCTGATCAAGATTTATTTGGCCGTCAAATGTTGTTGACCAGCTTGGAATTGCCATTCTGTTTAATGGAATTACAAGATCATGCCATACATCTCCAAATCCAACTGCATCAGCATTAAAATGATATAGAAAATCCAGATCCTCCATATAACGCCAGAGTTCCGATCCCCCTGCTGAATTATCGAGCAGATCCAGAGTAAACTGAAGGCTCCGGTTGTGTGCAGGGTTTTGTAATATCTTAACCCTTAACCTAAGATCCGTAGCACCGGTCCAATTTTGTGGTGTGGCGTAATTATACTTTGCATCTGTCCATGTTCCCCAGGATGCACCTTGCAATACGATCTCAGTGCGGATCTGTAATGAACCGATCCCTTCTTCATAATCATCGAAGTTATCGGTTAAAGCAAAAGTATTTTCAGGGGCTGCCTTAGAAGTTACCCATTGATTAGCAGTACCATCAAAACTTAGCACGGTTTGAGCATAACCCACAGCAGAGAGAAACAATAAGAATGTTATGCTTAAAAAAAAGTGAAGCTTACTCATAACTACCTCCTTTATGTTTGTTAAAGAAAAGTTAATGAAGCTAAAGAAATTTTCTCCGGCTTCCTTTTCTGTAATAATTTTTTTTAGATACTTCATCATTCTATTCCATTTTTTTCAGAGTGCAGAATTATTCTATTGCCTGCCATAATAAGGAGCTCCTAAACGGTCAGCATAAATTTTGTAAACACCACCCTTATCACTACGATTTTGGTAAATAAATTTTCCGTTTCCCCACACTATCTGCAATGATGTTGGGTCAATAAAGTTTGGGTATAGAGATTCATAATTTCCATCAGAATGAATAATTAAAATTGAATTCTCCTGGTCTGTCCCAACGAAGATTTCTCCGGTGCTTGAAAAAGTTAATGGAATGCTTACAAGAGACGCGGCCTCAACACCTGCAATTGCAAAATCAAAAACAACCTCAGGTGTTCCTAAATCTCCTGCAGCGGATGTTATTTGACTTCTCCAAATCCCCTCTGCAGGGAATGAGGTATTTGCACCATTGTAAGTTGCAGTTACATATACATAACCATTATAAACTCGCACCGATTTAACATCATGATTTCTATAATCATCATTTACTCTCCTTGCACTTCCTGACTGATGATTAATAACAAATATTCCTGTTCTGGTTCCTGCTGCAAATAAATTTTGATTCTCATCAAAATCGTAAAATCTCATGTTATCGGCAGTATTTGGTAATGTCACAAAAACCGTTGCAGCTCCACCATCAGGGGCTATGCGGTGAATCTTTTCATTATTAGACTGCTGAACATATAAATACCCACCCGGTCCAAATTTCATATCGGAAGCGGAAGGGAAAGGAGCGGTTCCATATTCAGTCTTAACTCCATCAGGAGTGACTTTATAAATTTTCCCCGCGAGTGACTCAGTGACAAAACCATAAAGGTTTCCTTCGTTATCTAATTCTATTGCAGTTACGGATTCCAAAGGATTGAATTGTTCTATCTTATCAACAGTAGCAAAGATTTTATATGGATAATACTCTGCAATTGGCGCTGCAGGAGGTGCAATAACTTTTATTCGTATAGAGTCTCCGGATATATCGGGAGAGAGAACAACAATTTCTGTTGAGGAAGCTGAAATAACTGAACCGGGTTCACCGTTAAAGTAGACCTTGTTCCCATTAATAGAGTCTGTTAAAGAAGAAAAATTTTCTCCTGTAATTCTGATTCCGGTAACGTAACTGAAAACAGAATCAGTGGGTTCAATACTATTAATTTTCGGTGCGGGAGCTCCGGGATCATTATCGTAAACTTCTGTCGGAGCTTCTTCTTCACAGGATATGAAACCCAAAGTGAAAATTACTATGATGCTAAAAATTTTAAATTTTGTTTTAAAAATACTCATCACATATCTCCACATTTTTAAACTTTTTTTTTAATAAGAGAATCTTACAGTTAATCTTTGAATATCTCCAAAAACACCATAGGGCGAAAAAGCATAATCGAATTGAACTCCATACCACGCAACACCTGCGCCAAGGTTATATTCATTTTCACTATTATTTGTTATATAGCTGCCTCTCAAAAAGAAGTGATTCATGAACTTGTATTCAAGACCAAATCCTACCTGACCTGTTGCAGAACGGGCATGGATCGCATCAACAGAAAACAGAAATGAATGCTCATCGCCCAGATTTGATATATCATTTAAATCCATCGAGACACCAATCGAAAATGTAAGAGGGAGTTGAAATTCTTCAGCGACGTATTTTACTTCCTGAGAAAAATTTCTTACCGACATTCCAAATACCAGGCTTTTAAGTCCGGTTTTATACAAGGTTCCAAAATCAAAAGCCAGAACGGATAACTTATTTTCAACTCTATTCATATTAACAGAATCAACAGGAATAAGGCTTTCGCCCAAGGATTGCCTAACCCATTTAACCTGTCCACCAACAGAAAATTTATCGGATAGTGTTTTCGCATAACCAATTCCAACTGCCATTGCATTAGGTTCGGGGTTTGAGATTCCCAGGTCAGTATAATCCAAATAACCTTTTTCATTACCTGCAACAA
>JAUSIA010000179.1 GCA_030648225.1 Ignavibacteria bacterium
CCCACGGTTGAAACCGTGGGCTAATAATAACATTATTATAGATTTATTTTAAATAGCCCACGATTTTAATCGTGGGTTTATTAATTATAAGAATTTTCAAAAACCGTTTTAACGGTTTCCTGAATTTAACTTTTACTCCTGTTCCGGGCGATCAAAAATTTTAAATTCTACCGGAACAATGAACTGTACTTTAACAGGTTTCCCCCTCTGTAATCCCGGTTTAAACTTTGTATAGTAAACTGCAATCCTTGCCGATTCATCACAATCGGGCCTGATTCCTTTTACTACATCTGCTTTCTCTACTTCTCCGAATTCATCAACAATAATTTCAATCTCCACAATTCCTTCAATACCATCTTCTTTTGCTTTGTCCGGATAAATCAGCTTCTTTTTTATAGCTTCATAACTGCCGACAGGCTCAGGCATTACTTCTACAGTTCTAAAGATTGCAGGACCGTCATCTATATTTTCTTCCTCAGGCGGCGGAGGCATTTCATAATCCTGCTTCTGTTTTTTTACAGGACCTGTAACTATAATCTCCTCATCTTGATTTTGAGAGGCTTTGGTTTCAGGCTCTTCAATTAAATAAATATTTTTCTTTTCAACAACCTGTATTCCCTGTTCAAAAAAAATATCTTTTACATAATTTCCTTCTTCATCAAAAACAGATGTAGGACCTTCCCGTTTACCATCTTCTATATTAATTAATTCTTTTAACTGCCCATTAGGATGATAAGTTTTCACCAATCCCGCAACTCTGCCGTTAACATAAAGTCTTTCCTCTTTAAGAGTTCCATCTTCATAATAAAATTTCGCTTCACCTTCCCTGACAGAATTGTTATAGCTAATTTCAGATTCAAGTTTACCATCCGGGTAATATGATTTAACTGGGTTATCCTGAGATAAAGCAATGCTTACATATAGTAATACAACTAATAAGATTTTTTTCATCATACTTGCAAAAAATTTTCAACAGCTAAATTAGTAATTAGTTGTGAATTATAAGAGGTAATATGAGGGTAATAATAAAGACTATTACTGCAATACCAAAAAAGAAATACCCTACTTGGGAATCAAACTGTAGGATGTTAAGTTCCCCAAGAAGATAATGCCAGTCGTGATAAACTTTATTACCGCCAAGGAGAGGGAGCATTTGCGCACGTGCATCTGCTGCATACACACTTATATTAATAAAATTTTGTCCAGGCCAAAGAAGAGAAAACTGGACCCCCGTTCTGTAACTATTCCTGAAAAAGTACCAGCCAATTAAAGAAGGAAGAATAATTTGCATTAGTGTCCCGCCAGATGTATAAATAAACTTACCGAAAACCATAAAAAAGAAATGTCCAGCTTCATGAATTAAAAGATCAGCATTGTCTATCCAGGAATATTCACCCCTGTTAAGTACAAGCCAGATCATTACAGGAAGCATAACAAAGCAAGGAGTCCATCTTTTAACTTCATCAAACTTGTTGTAAGCTACTGCTTTATCCAACTGTAACTGATTATTTTTTATCATTTTTAAATTGAATTAATAAATAACATTAGCTAACTTGAAAACAACTTTTAAGCCATTCAATAAAAAACTAACGCAGCTTATAAACAACCGAAAGGAGAGTTATGCGTAAATATTTCTTTTTAATAATTGCTGTTTTTACTTTTTATTCACTAACAACAGCCCAGGATTTCAGAACGCCCCGCCCAAGCCCTGATGCAACTGTTTCTCAATATGTGGGAGTTACAAAAATTACTGTTGATTACAGTTCGCCCGCAGTTAAAGAAAGAAAGATATGGGGAGAACTTGTCCCCTTCGGAGAAATATGGAGAACAGGTGCTAATGAGGTTACAACCATTACATTTACCAATCCTGTTAATGTAAACGGAAATGAATTGCCTGCCGGAACATATGGCATCCATACTATTCCCGGCGAGAAGGAATGGGATGTTATTTTTAGTAAGGATACAAAAGTTGATGGTCCTGTTGCTTTTGACGAGAAGAAAGAAGCTCTTAGATTAAAAGTAAAACCGGTCCCGCAAAGCGGGATTACAGAAAGGATGATGTTTACAATTACAGATATGACAGAGAATTCTGCTAAAGTAAATCTCATCTGGGAGAAGCTGAAAGTTTCTTTTGATGTTGAGACAAATACACAAGAATTAACTCTGCAGAATGCAAGGGATGCGTTTAACTGGGGACAATTAATGTCCGCTGCAACGTACTGCCTGCAAAACAATGTTAATCTGGATGAGGGATATAAATGGATTCAGGCTTCTACTTTAATAAATGAAAATTACTGGAATCAGAGAATTAAAGCTCAATATTTTGCCAAGATGGATAAGAAAGAGGAAGCAATTGCCACAATGGAAAATGCAATTGATCATGGTTCTAAAATGGAAGATGAACCATTTGATTTTGATAGTATGAAGAAAATGCTGGCAGAGTGGAGAGGGCAGTAGGCAGTTGGCAGTCCTCAGTTAGCAAATAGGAAAGAGCAGATAATGGGAAGTTTCAGAGATTTAATTGTATATCAAAAAGCTTTTAAGCTTGCTATGGATATTTTTTAGTTGTCGCTCTTTCCCGAAAAAGAAAAATATGCTTTAACTCAAATTAAAAATTCATCCGATAAGGAAAAAAATCTTATGATTCAGTACCTCTATTTGATTTTATGTGTATTGGGTACAGTTCTCCCTTATTCGCAGTTTTTCCCTTTCTTAGCCGAACATGGCTTTAATGTCCCTTTGTTTATGCAGCAACTATTTGCAAATCGTATCTCTGGATTTTTTGGATTCGATGTTATCATATCGTCAATAGTGCTCTGGGCATTCGTGCTCACAGAAGGACAGCGTCAGCAAATGAATCACCTCTGGATATACTTAATTTGCAACCTTACTGTGGGTGTTTCACTCAGTTTGCCCCTGTTCTTGTATATGAGAGAGCGCAGGATTGAGCAACAATAGGAAATTAAACAGAGCTGCGACACAAAAGATATAAGTGCACATCTAAGTCAACGCTGATAGCAGAACAAATGAGAGAAGGAAATCCAGAAGGACCAACTGAAGATACTTCCTATTGCTAACTACCCGTAGTATTTGTCCCGTCTATTCTCCGCACTCCTGCATTCATCGCTGCAGCAGTAATCGTTATCAACTTTACAATCATGGCAAATGATGATGATTTTATCGCAATCTATGTTGTGGCAGTTAATGTAGTACGATGTAGGCTTTCCGCAGAATTCGCATTGAGCAATATATTTTAACTCTTCTTTTGTATTCGGCTCAATAACTTTGCGATCATCAAAAACAAACATGCTTCCTTCCCAGTATGTATCGGGATATTTGTTGATGAAATTAATTATACCACCATCAAGCTGGTAAACATCCTTGAAACCTTCTTTGATCATGTATGCAGATGCTTTTTCACATCTTATACCGCCGGTGCAGTAAGTAACAATTGTTTTATCTTTATGATCTTTCAAAGATTCAACAACTTTGGGCCACTCCCTGAAGTGTGTAATGTTTGGTGCAAAAGCATTTTTAAATCTCCCGATTTTACTCTCATACCAGTTGCGGGAATCAATAATTACAAAGTCTTTCCCTTCACTATAAAATTTTAATAGCTCTTCAGGAGAAAGTTTTTTGCCGCCATTAGATGGATTTACATTCTCCAAGCCTGAATTAACTATTTCATCTTTTACTCTTACATGCATTTTTGGAAAGGCAATCTGCTCAGTGTCTGTTTCTTTAAAACAAATATCCTCAAAAATCTTATGGCTTTTTAATTCAGATTTATAAAGATCAGTTTTTTCTTTAGTACCGAATATTGATCCACTTATTCCTTCTTTTGCAATATAAACTTTCCCTTTTAAGCCATTGTTTATGCACCAATCAAGATGTTCTTTTGCCAAGGATTCCGGGTCTTTAACATTAACATATTTATAGAATGAAATTACTTTATACATTATTTAAGAGATTAATTTTACAAGTGAAACAAAAATAACAATTATTAAAAGGAGAGAAAAGGTATTATAGGTTTTGATAATATGAAGGAGATGCTGGATGAATGGAAACTACAATCCTCAGTGTCTCTGTGTTTCTGCAGTACATTAACCACAGAGACGTGGAGAAGATACTTCATAATATTTCTCTTTTATCCAACTCAGGCTGATTACGTTCAGACATAAAATCATCAGAAAATTTTTCAAGGCTTGCTATCATACTATTCCATTTTTCACGTTTAGGGAAAATGACTATTGCATCGCCGACTTTAGTTATATAAGCTTCTTTACCTTTCAAGCGAAAAGCTTTAGGAAGCCGCACAGCCTGGCTTTTACCATTATTAAATAATTTTGCTATATTCATTATAAACTCCTTTAGTATATATCTTAAATATATACAATGTGATATTCTTATTTATTCTAAAGATTTAATTTCAAAAAAGAAGGTTGAGCAAAAGTTTTTGTAACTAATACATATCTAAGTCTTTATTAACTCACCCTCATCCCTCTCTTGCCAGACAGGGAATTATTGTCAAATCATGTGTGTTTATCTTCTGTCAAGATATTTTAATGAAATGCTAACAATGGAAATAAGTCTTTCTCTTTTTAAGAGGCTGTGTAATTAAAAAATTGGAGGTAGCCGCAGGCTTCAGCCTGCGAATTTTAATTGAAACCGCAACTTGAAAGTTGCGGCTACCTTAAATAATTTTTCATACAATTTCTTTTTAAGAGAAGGATTAGGATGAGTGAGGCTATATGAAACTCTTTTTGTTTACACAATATTCTGCTTCTTTGATCCCTGCTTAACCAGCAAAACTCCGACTATAATAATTACTGCCGCTATCAGTATTATAAAATCGAGCCGCTCATCAAGTATTAACCAGCCAAGAAATAATGCAATAACGGGATTTATATAAGCATAAGTTGATACGAGAGATAATGGCAAATGTGCAATTGAATATATGTAAGAACCATAACCAAAAATAGAACCGACTAAAGTAAGATAAGTGAATGCAAGCAATCCATCCTGAGTAAAATTAACTTTTGATGTTTCTCCCAGTATAATTCCCAATATTGTAAGAGCAAAACCTGCAATAAGCATTTGAACAGCAGCACCCATAAGTGGATTTAAATCTATCTTCTTATACTTTGAATAAACCGATCCGGCTGACCATGCGACAACAGCTCCCAGTATAGCAAGAATACCTTTTAAATAAGATGAATCAAGCAGCTCTTCCCAGTGGCTTCCAAAAATTAATGTAACTCCTCCAAGCCCGGCTATCATTCCCATTAATATCAAAAGATTAATCTTTCTGCCCTGCGGCAGTAATGATTCTAATCCAACCATCCAAAAAGGGACAGAAGTAATCAATAGTGCAGCCAGTCCGCTGTTTACCCACTGCTCACCGACAACAACAAGACCATTTCCGAATCCGAGTAATGAAAGCCCTACTATAGCCAGCGGGATAAAATCTTTTTTAGAGGGAAGCTTTACTCCTTTAATTCTCAGGTACAAAATGAAAATAGTCCCTGCAATTACCCATCTCAAACCAGCAAAGAGCATTGGCGGAAGATCTTCTACCCCAACCCTGATAGCAAGGTATGTCGTTCCCCAAATTATACATACAGCTATCCAGGCTATATATGCCTTAATATTTTCTTTGTTCATTTTTAGTTTCTTAAGGAATGGACGGAGGCAAGTTACCAATTGTAAGAGATTATTAAAAGTTGGATATGCAAGATGTTTTTTAAAAATTATCCAGGGATGAGAAAGACAATGTAAAAGCGCTGTTGAATTTAAACATTTTCTCCGCCGCAGCTTGCACTCTGTGCATTCTTTTCAATTTGGATTGTTGAATGCTCAATCCCAAATCTATCGTGAAGCTGAGAACAAATCTTTCCTAAGAATTTATCATCCTTCTGTTCATCAGGAATTACGAGATGAACTGTTAATGAAGTTTCTGTAGTGCTCATTGCCCAGATATGCAGATCGTGTACTTCTTTGACTCCATCCAAGGCATTTAAATAATTTTTTACCTCTTCAAATTGAATACCTTTTGGTACTGCATCCATTGAAAGATGAAATGAATCTTTAAGCAATCCCCAGGTACCCACTGTAATTACTATTACGATAACCAAACTAATAATAGGATCGAGTAAATAAAACACTGTAAGATTAATTAAAAATCCTGCTGCAACAACTCCAAGTGAAACTCCTGCATCTGCAGCCATATGAAGAAAAGCGCCTTTAATATTTATGTCCGTCTCTCTCCCCTTCATAAAAAGCAATGCAGTTAAAGTATTGATTACAACACCAACCCCTGCAACTATCATCATAGTTGTGCCTCCGATTGGTTCCGGCTCAATAATTTTCCGGATTGATTCAATTGTAATAGCTCCGACTGCAATTAAAAGAATGATTGCATTGAAAAGTGCTGCTAAGATAGTTGACTTTCTTAAGCCGTAAGTTCTATTACTTGTAGTGGCTCTTCGCGCTAAATAAGTCGCTCCCCAGGCGAGCAGTAATCCTAAAACGTCGCTTAAATTATGTCCCGCATCAGCCACTAATGCCATTGAATTAACAATTAACCCATAAGTAACTTCAACCACAATATAGATTACATTTAAAACAATACCGAAAGCGAATGCTTTATTATAATTTTTAGGTACAGATAAATGATTATGCTTGTGCGACATAGTAAAATCCAATATTATTTATCTTATAAAATATCCTGCTATTCCCAAAATTATTAACAAAATTCCGGTAATTGTTTTTTCGTGATGTTCAAGGAAGTGAGATTTAATTTTTCTTACACCTTTCATTCCAAGCCAAACAAGTAGAAGCATTCCCGCAATTGTAATAATTGTATAAATTACAGAAACGGCGATAATTCCTTCCCAGCCGAGCTTACTTGCAACAAAAAAGTATGCTTCAATTTCCAGGCAAGGAGAAAAAAACATTGAAATTGTTAAAGCAATAATTATTGCAGCAGTAGTTTTCTTTTTTATATCAGCAAATTGAATATCATGGTGATGATGTCTGTTATCCTTAATGCTCAGAAAAAGATAAATAATTCCAAGCAATATCAGTAAGCTTGGCGCTATTACTCCAACTATAAATGAATAAGAGCCGGATAATTTGTAGCCTAAAAATCCTACTATGATTCCGATAATTATTGTGCTAAGTGTATGCGAGAAACCGGCAATTGCAGTGACACCCATCGTTAATTTTTCATTCCATTTCTCTGCTTTTGAAAGAGCAACCAATGGGATCCAATGGTTTGGTATTGATGCGTGAACTATGCTTAGTAAAAATGCACCTAATATTATTTGTGATAAGCCAGTCATTTTACTATCCATTAGTTATTTCTAAAGATGGGACTAATTTAACCGGATTCCTAAGTGTAAAGACCACCGGGCATCTCTGCAAAGCTAATTCTTCGGCTTGTTTTATTTTTTCTTTGGGTTCATCGCTTACTACGATTAACTTTACTCGAACTTCTTCCATTATTGGCTCATCGCTTATGCCAAATACTTTTGAAAAATTAACATCGGCTTCTACCTTTGTAGTTAATTTTTTTAATTTGATTCCGAGCATTGCCGCCATAGTTGCGAATGTTCCGGTATAGTAAGAAGCTAATCCATAAAAACAGTAGTGCATTGGTCCCGGCAGCGAACCGCTTCCACCCATAAATGTAGGATTATCAACCTTGAATTCAGTTTCGCCGCCTTCAAATTTTATTTTTGATACAAATTGAGTATTGCCTTCCTCAAGTATCCATTCACCTTCAACACCTTGTATTTTTCTTGCTGCCGAAGAATCATTCTTAATTTGTGTTTCGAATGATTTAACACCTTCAATATTTACGTTATTAATTTTGTTCATATTTAACTCCTAAATTATTTATTTGATGTTTTGTTCTCACAGATAGTTCTTTATTTTATAATAGAAACTTTTGAAGCAGTAATACTATTTTCGTGCATATGTCCCAGTAACTCAACTACTTCTGCATTAAGAATTTCTGCCGGTGCCGGTTCGTGCAGTGTAACTTTTAGCTCAATATTATTTTTATCCTTTGCATAAAAAGAAATAATATTGCCACTTTTATCTCTTTCAATACCTCTGGATTTAACAACTGAAACATTTATCTGCTGGTTAATCTCACTTCCGGCGCTGAATTTACTGAATGAACCTAATTCTTTCGTTGGGGCAAAATATGTATAATAAATCAGTACAAGCACTGCTGCCAAGATTGCCGGAAAAATTAGTTTTGATAATTTCCTCACTTCATCACCTTTTAATTTTTTTATCTTCCTTTGGTTTCAAAAAAGTCTTGATATCAAATTCTAAAGAAACATTTGTATTCTCTCCGGCAATTGTAAACGCCTCTTCGAATTCGAACTCAGCTTTGTCTTTCTCGCCTGTCATTTTATAAAGAACACCAAGCAGATAATGACCTTCAGCTTGCGATGAGTTCTCTGTTTCATCCAGCTTAGCGTATTTCATTGCTTTCTCATAATCATTCTTCTTAAAATATACGTCAGCAAGCAGCAGCTCCATACGATTGAACCTCAATCCGAGTGACTGCATTTCATTTATCTCTGCAAGAACACTATCATATTCTTTAAGTGACCAGAAAGCAAGGGCTTTACCTAACCGGCTTTCAGTATTAAAATAATCCCTCTTCAAAGCACACTGAAAAGCTTCAATCGCTTCGCTGAACATTTCATTCTGCAGATAAATAATTCCTAGTTGTCGAACTGAGTTTGGGCTGGTCAAGTCAATTGCCGCTGCTTTGTTAAGATTAACAATTGCATCATCAAGCCGTCCCATTATACTGTTGAGAATGCCAAGGTTGTGGTATGCTCTTGATTTCCGGGGGTTGAACTTTACCGCTTTCTCAAAATATTGGAGTGACTTTTTCTCATCTCCCGTTTGCTGATATATCACGCCGAGGTTTGTAAGAGCATCATAATTTGTACTATCAGTTTCAAGAATCTTTTCATAAAATTTTCGTGCACCATCTAAATAATTTGCAGCAACCTGATTTAAGAGATACTCTCCGCCATTTTCAATTGTATTATCTTTAAAGCTTTGCTCTTCAAGTTGTGCAATCAAACTCTTATTAAGAAGGATTGACAATAATAAAATAAAAACAGTCACTAATCGGAAATATTTATACATTGCTTCATCTCCTTTCCATGGCTTACTCATAGATTAAAATGATTTGGCAGAACAATTAGATGGCGATTTCGCCTCTTTCATTCGTTCTTATCTTCACCACATTTTCTAAATTAGTTACAAATATTTTTCCATCACCGGGGTTGCCGGTGTGGGCTGTTCTCTGAATTGTATTTACTATTTCATCAACCAAATCATTATGCACAACAATTTCAATTTTTACTTTTGGAACTAATTGGTGTAAACCTTCACTTATTGTTATTTCCTCATCTCTCCCTTTAAATTTACCAAATCCCTTAATCTCGGAAATTGTAATACCGGGCAAACCTTCTATTTTATGCAGCTCTGTAATAACATTATCTAATTTGAATTGCCTGATTATAGCTTTTACTTCTTTCACTTATGTTTCCTTTAAGAATATTTATTTCTAATTGTTTTCTTCTAATTGCTTCGGCGGACACTTAACATCGCCGTAAGAACAGAACACACAGCATTCACCTTCTTTCGGTTTTATTATCTTCTTGCACGATTCGCATTCATAGAAATGTACACAAGCATCTGTTGGCATTTCTTCTTCCTTTTCAAAACCGCAGTAAGGGCATTTTATATTTGATTTTAGCTTTATGTTTTTCATAACTCTGGTTTAGATCTCACCCTCAGTTACCTTAATTGCAAACCACTTGTATAAAGCTGGTATAACCAATAAAGTTAAAGCAGTTGAAGTGACCAATCCGCCTATTACAACTGTTGCCAAAGGTCTTTGCACTTCGCTTCCTATTCCCGTAGCAAACAGAAGCGGTATCATTCCTAATGCTGCAGCAAGCGCGGTCATTAAAACCGGTCTTACCCTTAAACACGCTCCTTGAATTGATGCTTCATCAATACCTAAGCCCTCCATTCGTAACTGATTTAAATAGGTTACTAAAACAATTCCATTCAACAGAGCTATACCGAATAAAGCTATAAACCCTACTGAAGCCGGGACTGAAAGGTTCTGCCCGGAAATCCATAAAGCTACAATTCCGCCGACTAAAGCCAATGGTATGTTTAAGAATATCAGGAGAGAATTTTTTAGAGAGTTAAAGCTTGAAAAGAGCATAATGAAAATTATAAATAAGGTAATCGGAACTACAACTGATAATCTTGCATTTGCTTCCTGCTGAAGTTTAAACTGACCGCCCCATGTTACAAAATACCCTGTTGGAAGTTTTACTTTGCTCTCAATTACATTTTGTCCTTCCTTAACAAATGAACCTATGTCGCGTCCTGCTACATTACACTGTATAGTAATAAATCGCTGGTTACTCTCTCGCGTTATCTGGCGTGGACCAACTACTTCTTTAATTTCTGCTAACTGGCTTAACGGCACCTCGATACCGGATGGTGATTCAATTAATAAAGCACCGATAGAATTCATATCTTTTCTGAATTCTTCTTCAAAGCGCACATAAATATCGAATCTTTTTACATCTTCAAATATTTGCCCGGCAGTTTCACCTCCGATTGCAGTTCTAATGGCTTGCTGGACATCTTCAACGTTTATTCCGTAACGTGCTATCTCGTGACGATTAATTACAATACTTAATTGTGGAGCGCCAGATACCTGGTCAACCTGCACATCGGCGGCTCCATTAACATTTTTTATTTGAGCTGCAATTTCATCGGCTTTGTTTTTTAATACTTCAAGGTCACCTCCGAAAAGTTTAATAGCCAGTTCTGCTCTAACGCCTTCCAATAATTCATCAACCGACATTTGAATTGGCTGAGTGAAGTTTGTTAATGCACCCGGCATCTCTCCAAAATCCCACCTTATATATTCTTCAAGCTCTTGCTGTGTTGCATTATTTCTCCACTGGTCTCTCGGCTTCAGCAAAATATACATTTCAGCGCTGTTAACTGGATCTGTATGCGCTCCTATTTCGCCTCTGCCTATTCTTGTTACCACTCCGGTAACTTCCGGAACTTTCATTAATCTTCTCTCTGCAATAAGTGTAAGACGGGTACTTTCAGTAAGAGAAATTGAAGGAGCCATCGTCATTCTTAATACCAACGTTCCTTCTTGTAGAGTTGGTGTAAATTCAGAACCTAATTGTGGGAATATAAGAACACCTACAATTATTAAAATTACTACAAGCGCAATTGCTGCTATTCTCGTATTAACAAAGAAAGTTACAACCGGCTTATAAATTTTTATCAATAATTTCATTATCCAGATTTGTTCTTCATCATTCTTTTTTTCTTCGTGTTCAGCTTTTTTCTTTTTTAAATGTTTTTTCATAAAGAAAGAAGATAAAACCGGAGCTACAAAAACTCCGAACAGTAAAGAACCAAACATTGCCAGAGCAATTGTGTAAGCAAGCGGTTTAAACGTTTTTCCTTCAACACCCTGAAGCGTAAATAACGGAAGGAAAACAATTATTATTATCACAACAGCAAATGTAATTGGTCGGATAACTTCCTTACAAGCTCTTGCTATTATATGAATCTTTGGTTCATTCGGGTCGCTTGCACGTAAAGCCGGTCTGTATTTTCAACTACAACAATAGCACCGTCCACCATCATAC